>JAICSB010000027.1 GCA_025937115.1 Pseudonocardiaceae bacterium
CCGGGCGGGGGCCGATGCCGGCCCGCTCGAGGATCTCCGGGATGCCCCGCTCGTAGCCGAAGGCCATCACATGCGCCCCGGCGACCCCGGAGATCTCGGTGAGCCGCTGGATGATCTCGACGCAGATCTGCATGCCCTCATCGGCGACCCGGTCCGCCGGTACGCCGCGCAACCGGCGGATCATGGCGTCGGGCACGTGGATGCCGGGCACCTTGGTGCTGATGTACTCCAGCGCGCGCAGCGACCGCACCGGGCCCACGCCCGCGATCACCGCACACGTACGGTCGATGCCCAGATCGCGGACATCGGCCATGAACCGCTCGAAGATGCCGAGGTCGAAGACGAACTGGGTCTGTGCGAACTCGGCTCCGGCCGCGACCTTCTTGGCCAGCCGGCGGGCCCGGAAGCTGATCGGCGGGGAGAACGGGTTCTCCACCGTGCCGATCAACCAGTGCGGCGCGGGATCGACCCGCCGCCCGGACAGCAGCCGCCCCTGGTCGCGCATCGTCCTCGCCGTCCACACCAGTTGAACCCCGTCGATGTCGAAGACCGCCTTGGCGTCCGGGTGGTCGCCGAAGCGGGGGTGGTCGCCGGTGAGCAGCAGGATGTTGGGGATGCCCAGGGCCGCGGCCGAGATCAGGTCGGACTGCAGGGCGATCCGGTTGCGGTCCCGGCAGGTCAGCTGCATCACCGGCTCGACGCCGGCGGACATAGCCAGCAGGCTGCCCGCGAAGCTCGACAGCCGGACGTGGGCGCTCTGATTGTCGGTGACGTTGGCCGCGTCGACCCAGCCTCTTAATAAGTCCGCCTTCTTGGCTATCGCGGCCGGGTCGGCACCACGGGGCGGACCGATCTCGGCGGTCACCACGAACCGGCCGGAGGCCAGGGCCCGGCGCAGCCGTCCGCTGACCGGGACTTGGCCATTGCCAGCGGCACCGACGGTCACAACGGCTTACCCGGATCGTTGCGGTGAACGATAGGCAGCTGACGCCGACCATCGGCGGAGGTCCACATCCCCTCGTCGCGGCCCTGCCAGTAATTCACCCAGGAGCTGCGCCCCCACTGCCGGTGATCGATCGGGCGCTGCAGCAGGCTGAGATCCTCGACCCTGCCCTCGGCCTCAGCACGCTCGAAAGCGACCAACCACACGCACCGCACGTCGGGACTCACCTCGCACATGCCGGTGGGTGACACCCCACCGCACGGGCCGTTGCGCAGTTGCTTCGGACAGGTCATCGGGCAGGCGTAACCCGTCGCGGGCAGTGCGCACTGACCGCACATCCGGCATCCGAAGATGGCCCCTTTGATCCGCTCCTCAGCCGCGGTGAACAGCCGGTTCGCCGTCGGGTTGCGCTCCAGCCAGGCGGCCAACCGTCGGTACACCGGGTTCGGTGCCAGCAGGTGGTGCAACCGGTAGAGAGTTCGTGCCGACACCGAGGGCGTGACCGGGGTAGGCCAGCCCGCGTGGCGCCGCTCGGGGGCGGCGCCGATCCGATCGAGATGTTTCCGGGTCGGCATCAGGGACCCGCTGCGAGGCGGTTGAAGCCCGCCCCGCACCTCCGAGCGACCGTCGCACGGAGGTGCTCGATCTCCCGGCGGAGTAGCTCTACGGCCTCTACCTCAGGGACTCGGACGGTGTCCTGTGTTGCCGGTAGGGGGCATCCGCAATGCGGGCAGTTGAGGTCGTGCACCATCTCAGCCTCCTGACACCGCATGGCCTCGCCGGTGATGCGGACCACCCCACTTAGTGAAGAGGCTGCGCGCGTGCGGAACAACCGGGTCCGAACACGAAATCGCCGGCTACTCGTTTGTGGCTTGGCCACAAGCGCGGCAGGAGCCACTGGCGGATACGCTCCGGGCGTCGCCGCCACACCAGCGCTCGAGGAGATGCGATGACCTACTTTCTCTACAAGCTCGTGCCTCCCCGACCTACTTTCTCCCTCGACATGACCGACGCTGAGTCAGCGATCATGGGAGACCACGTTGGCTACTGGACCAGCTTGGCGGCCGACGGCACCGCCGTCGTCTTCGGCGCAGTCGCCGACCCCGCTGGCATCTGGGGCCTCGCCGTGGTCGAAGCCGAGTCCGAACCCGACGTCCGTGCCCTCGGCGACGCCGACCCAGCCATCACCTCTGCATTGGCCACCTACGAGGTTTACCCAATGCCCGGCGCGATCGCCCGACGGTAACTCTCACCCGCGCTGCGCAATGGACTTTCTCCGTTGACAGCGGAATACTGGAGTTTCCCGAATTTCGCCTGATGATGAGGACCAGGTGCCGTCCAAAGCAAGCTCCACCACTGCCGAGCCGCCACCTGCGCGCGAGGTCGACGTGCTGCGGGGTGCTCTGGCGTTGCTCAAGGAGCGGTTGCCACCCGGCTGGGAAGCCAAGGTAACCGAAGATTTTGTCGTTCATGGTCGGCGTGTTGACGCCGTAGTGAGGTTGAACGGGTCAGATGGTGCGCGAGCCTTGCTCGTGATGGAAGCGAAACGATCGCTTGCGGTCCGGGATTTACCCGCGGTCGTCGAGCAGCTCCGCGCATACGTCGCTCGGCTTGCTGAACCGGAAATCCCAGCAGTACCCGTGGTGGTGGGGCGCTACCTCGCCCCGTCTGTGCAGACGTGGCTGGAGAACCAGGGCGTGTCCTACATGGACGCGACTGGCAACCTTCGGATCGTCGTGGAGCGTCCGGCGCTGTACCTGCGCAACGCCGGCGCGGATCGGGATCCTTGGCGTGGCCCCGGGCGCCCCCGCGGAACCTTGCGGGGCCCACCGGCAGCGAGGGTCGTTCGCGCACTCGTCGATTTCGCACCACCAATCACCGTTCCGGAACTCGTGCGTCGATCAGGCGCTTCGACGGGCGCGACATATCGGGTCGTGGAGTTCCTGGAGCAGGAACGGCTGATCGAGCGGGTTCCTCGCGGCCCGATCACGGCGGTGAAGTGGCGCGATCTTCTCGAGCGATGGAGTGAAGATTATTCGTTCCAGCGCAGCAATGCGGTGAGCGCCTATCTGCAACCGAGAGGCATCTCAGCCTTGCTGGGTAGTTTACGAGCATCGGTGGGCCTGCGTTACGCCTTGAGCGGGTCGCTCGCGGCGCAGCGGTTGGCACCCTGGGCGCCTCCCCGGCTGGCGATGCTCTACGTCGATGATCCAAAAATTGTGGCTGAGCAGTTAGATCTGCGAGTCGTGGACGTCGGGGCTAACGTATTGGTTGCCGTCGGTGACTACGATGTCGTCTTCGATCGCACTGTGGTGGCCGACGATGTAAACCTTGTCGCGCCCAGCCAAACCGCCGTGGACCTCCTTACCGCGCCAGGGCGAGGTCCCGCTGAGGCCCAAGCCTTGCTGGAATGGATGCAGACCCATGAGTCCGACTGGCGACGGTGACCTCCTTGTCGCCGCGCGCGGCGCGCTGCTCGACGCGCTAGCGGCGCTCCACGCTCATCGTGACGCAGTGATCGTGATCGGGGCTCAGGCGATCTATTTGCATACCGGGGCGGGCGAGGTGGGGCTGGCCGAAGCCACCAAGGACAGCGACCTGGCGCTCGACACTAGGACCCTTTCTGCTGAGCCGCTTCTCGAACTGGCGATGGCCACGGCGGGCTTCCGTCGTGATCTCCATTCTCCGCAACCCGGATCATGGCTCAATCCCTCCGGTATTCCTGTAGACCTCATGGTTCCCGAATCGTTGGCTGGCCCGTCCGGTCGGCGGGGGGCTCGAATCCCACCTCACTCCAAACACGCAGCCCGCCGCGCCGCAGGCCTGGAAGCCGCACTGATAGACCACGCCCCCATGGTGGTGAACGCCCTCGAACCTGGAGACGTCCGCGCCTTCGCCGCCAACGTCGCCGGCCCAGCCGCCCTACTAGCCGCCAAACTGCACAAGCTCGGTGAACGCCAAGCGATCCCGGGACGGCTTGTAGACAAGGACGCCCACGACCTCTACCGCTTGCTTCAAGTCATCCCCACTAACCGCTTGGCGGCGACTCTGCTTCGGCTCGTCCAGGACGAACTTGCGGGGATGGTTACGAAGCAGGCGCTGACCTATATGGATGCGCTATTCGCTGCTGGCCCAGGCGCCCTCGGCTCAACGATGGCAGGCCGAGCCGAAGAGGGCGTGGGCGATCCCAAAGTTGTCTCAGCTTCCGTGGCACTTCTTGCGCAAGATCTCCTGACAGCGGTCGAACATGAACCGGGCTGAGATATCAGCAGCGGAGTGCGTCTCAGCTTTTCTCGTTTGCCGCCCGGAAATCGGTACCCGCGTTGCGCCGTAGCTCGCTGTCGTTGACGTCGCAGGTGTGGACCGCGGCACCTGAATTATTCACCAGCACTCCGGAGTTCGCCGCTGCCGCTGTGGCTTTGCAGCGCCTCGGCGGTGACCTGACCGCAGATGACCGGACTCAGACCGGCGTCGCCGCGCTGCTGGGCAGCGACAAGCAGTTCGACCCTCAAACCGTCGGGGCTGAGCTGACCCGTTACGCCGCACGCGGGGATGTTGAGCGTCTTTACCTGGTGGGGCTCAATGCCTGCGACCTCCCCGATGGCCCGGTTCTGGTCGCAGGTTGGGACCTGGTGCGGTTAGGTCGAAGCGGAGTCGAAGATCTGATGCCGGTACCCGCGGCGGCCAGGTTTATGCCCCAGCCCGGCTGGGATTTAACCGCCGCTGCGGCAACGTGGTGGCTGCGACGCTCCGCCGGTCGACAAGCTCGCCGCAAAGGCCGGGTTCTCGACTTCTCTGGTCGCGCCCTGTACGAACACGCCGCAGCTCCGCTACTAACCCTCGCGCTCGTCGACGACGCAGCACGACAGCCACTTTCCAGCTATGTCGTCGACCGTGGTGTGGCGGTGCACCGTACTGGCGGGGAGGACCTGACTTACGACGACCTCCGGCACGGTCCGAACGACGAAGATGTGCACCCGGAGTTCCACGACCATGAGTCCTACAGCTACTTTGGCGGACGGCGGTCGCAGGCTGAGTGGCCGGAGTGGCGGCGTTTCTGCGAAGTCGTAGGACCAATGGTTGAGAGCGTCTATCAAAAGGCGAGCCAGGGGCACCAGGGCGCCGAACGGTTCACCCGTGCCGCTGGGCACTTCTTGGATGCTGTGATGCACGCGAGTCCCCACGGTCCGCCGCAACAACGCACCGTGCTGGAGTTCTCAATCGCGCTAGAGGTGCTCCTTGTGACTGGCAATTCAGAAGCTTCGCTACAGTTTCGCAACGGCGCAGCTTGGCTGAGTGGCCGCAATGACGCCGCGCGTAAGGCCATCCACGCGCATGCCAGAGATCTCTACAATGCGGGATCGAAATACCGGCACGCCGACAAACTACTGTCGTTGTACGACTCGCGTGATCATGACGCGCCACCCGCGAGTGGGAAAGTGTTCGACATCGCCACAGGCCGCGCGCTAGTTCGGAAGCTTCTGCTGCCCGGGCTCGCCGTCCTCGACAGCGGGATGCAGAAGTCGACAGCTGATCTTTGCGAGAGCGCCCAGTACCAGGCGGAGACTGGCCGCTGGATGTCCAACGTGGTCGACGAACTCTACTCCAGCCTGCAACCCTGGCACCGATGACAGCACCACCATGGTGCTGTCAGCGCTTGGCGAAGCCGATCAAGCTGCCTGACCACGTCTAATGAGACGTGTTCCGTTGGCAGCGGAATACCGGAATTTCCCGAACTCTCGTCGGCCCTCACCAGATCACGGTAACAGTGGGATCGGCCAGGCCCCCGCCTCTACCGGATGGGGGCAGACACTGAATCACCAGCTCGGTCACCCTTCTTTTCGACGATGACGAGGCATATTTCTCCACCGGGGAAACCTGGCATACCGACCGTTGAGCGCGTCCTGGTGGATACCCATGCGCTTTTCTGACTTCCACGGCGACTCGGGCGCTCGTTTCCTTCGCGCGACTCCTGGGCGTGCCGCTGCTGTCCAAGTGTTGCACGGCTCTACGCCGAGGGCCGGGCACCCGCTGACTCGAATGGCCGGAAACTCGTCAAGATCACGGTTTGTGTGTCTGAGGCGACAAACCGTGTCGTCTCAGACACACAAACGACGATCTACGGCCTAGCTGAGCGCTGAGCCGCCGCTTACTCCCATTCGATGGTGCCGGGGGGTTTGCTGGTCACGTCGAGCACTACCCGGTTGATCTCGGGCACCTCGTTGGTGATCCGGCCGGAGATGCGGGCCAGCACGTCGTAGGGCACCCGGGACCAGTCCGCGGTCATCGCATCCTCGCTGGACACCGGGCGCAGCACGACAGGATGGCCGTAGGTCCGACCGTCGCCCTGCACGCCGACGCTGTGCACGTCGGCCAGTAGCACCACTGGGCACTGCCAGATGTCGCGGTCCATCCCGGCCGCGGTGAGCTCTTCGCGGGCGATCGCGTCCGCGGCGCGCAGCGTCTCCAACCGCGCCGCGGTCACCGAGCCGATGATCCGGATCGCCAGGCCCGGTCCGGGGAACGGCTGGCGGTGCACGATCGTCTCCGGCAGCCCCAGTTCCAGCCCGACCCGGCGCACCTCGTCCTTAAACAGTGCGCGCAGCGGCTCGACCAGCTCAAAGCGCAGGTCCTCAGGCAGGCCGCCGACGTTGTGGTGGCTCTTGATATTCGCGGTGCCCGATCCGCCGCCGGACTCCACCACGTCCGGGTACAGGGTACCCTGCACCAGGAAGCGGATCTCCTGGCCGTGCCGCCCCGCCTCGGCTTGCAGGTCCCGGGCCGCGGCCTCGAAGACCCGGATGAACTCCCGGCCGATGATCTTTCGCTTTAGTTCGGGATCGGCCACGCCGGCCAGCGCGGACAGGAACCGTTCCCGGGCGTCGATGGTGACCAGCTTGACTCCCGTGGCGGCGACATAGTCGCGTTCCACCTGGGCGCGCTCACCGGAGCGCAGCAACCCGTGGTCGACGAACACACAGGTCAGTGCGTCGCCGACGGCTCGGTGTACCAACGCGGCGGCGACCGCGGAGTCCACCCCGCCGGACAGACCGCAGACCAACCTGCTGCCTTGGGTCTGAGCTTGGATCGCGGCCACGGTCTCGTCGATGACGTTGGCGGTGGTCCAGCTCGGCCGGATGCCGGCGACCTCGTGCAGGAACCGGCGCAACACCTCCTGACCGTGCGGGGAATGCATCACCTCCGGGTGGTACTGCACCCCGGCCAGCCGCCGGCCGGTGTCCTCGAACGCCGCCACCGGAGCACCGGCCGACCGCGCGGTGACCATGAAGCCGCCCGGCGCGGCGGTGACGGCGTCGCCGTGGCTCATCCACACCGGACCCCGCGCGGGCAGCTCGCGGTGCAGCACACCGCCACCGTCGAGCACCTGCAGATCGGTGCGCCCGTACTCCCGGGTGCCGGTTTGTTGCACGGTGCCGCCCAGGGCGTCGGCCATCGCCTGGAAGCCGTAGCAGATGCCCAGCACCGGCACCCCCGCCTCGAACAGCGCGGGATCAACCCGGGGAGCGCCCTGCGCGTACACGCTGGCCGGCCCACCGGAGAGCACAATGGCTGCGGGCTGGCGAGCAAGGATCTCCTCGACCGGCGTGGTGTGCGGCACCACCTCGGAGTACACCTGCGCCTCGCGGACCCGTCGAGCGATCAGCTGGGCGTACTGCGCCCCGAAGTCGACGACCAGAGTCGGTCGTGAGTGAGAAACAATGTTATGGCACTTAATGGCACTCACAAGCCTTCGGCCACAGGCCGACGGCCCGCTCCGCTAGCGCTGTGATGGTTAGCGCTGGGTTCACCCCGAGGTTCGCGCTGACCGCTGAGCCGTCCACCACGGACAGACCCGGATAGCCGTGCACCCGGTGGTTGGCGTCGATGACACCGTCGGCGGCGGTGGCGCCCATCGGGCAACCACCGAGGAAATGCGCCGTCAACGGCAGCCCGAACAGCTCGCCCCAGGTGCTGCCCGCGGTCCCGCCGATGTGCTGGGCGGCGAGCTGGCTTGCTTGGTAAGCGGCGGGGATGAAAGTGGGATTGGCCTCGCCGTGACCGGGTCGCGAGGTTAACCGGCCGCGGCGGCGGTAGGTGGTCAGCGAGTTGTCCAGGGACTGCATCACCAGCAGGATCACCGTCCGTTCACTCCAGCGTCGTACCGACAGCAGCCGCGCCGTCCGGGCCGGGTGCGCGACGGCGAAGCGCAGCAACTGCTTCCATCGTGGCGTGTCCGACGCGCCGTCGGTGGCCAAGGTCTGCAGCAGCGCCATCGCGTTGCTGCCTCGCCCGTAGCGAACCGGCTCGATGTGGGTGTGCTCGTCGGGATGGAACGAGGAGGTGATGGCCACCCCGCGGGTGAAGTCGCGCGCCGGGTCCACGGTGGCCCGGCTGGCGCCGACGATCGCCTCGGAGTTCGACCGGGTCAGCTCCCCGAGCCGGGGCGAGAGCCGGGGCAGCACGCCTTCGTCGCGCATCCGGTGCAGCAACTGTTGGGTGCCCCAGGTGCCGGCGGCGAGCACTACCTGCTTCGACCGGATTGTCCGGCGCCCCGCTGGCCCGATCCGCAGCTTGCCGGTGCGTACGGCGTCGACCAGCCAGGTCCCGTCCGGCTGCGGGCGCACCGCGGTCACCGTGGTCATCGGGTGCACCGTCGCACCCGCCCGCTCCGCGAAGTAGAGGTAGTTCTTCACCAAGGTGTTCTTGGCGCCGACCCGGCATCCGGTCATGCAGGAACCACATTCGGTACAGCCGGTCCGCCGGGGGCCGGCGCCGCCGAAGTAGGGATCATCGACCTCCTCGCCTGGCGGTCCGAAGAACACCCCGACAGGCGTGGGATGGTAGCTCTTGGAGACCCCCATCTCCCGCGCGATTCGCTGCATCACCTCGTCGGCGGCGGTGTGGCCGGCATAGGTCGTCACGCCGAGCATCCGCTCTGCCTCGTCGTAGTGCGGTTCGAGCTCGGCGCGCCAGTCGGCAAGGTGCGCCCATTGCGGGTCGTCGAAGAACGCGTCGGGTGGCCGGTAGAGGGTGTTGGCGTAGTTCAGCGACCCGCCTCCCACGCCGGCACCGGCCAGCACCACGAGGTCACGCAGTAGGTGGATGCGCTGGATGCCGTAGCACCCCAGCGCCGGCGCCCAGAGGAACTTGCGCAGCTGCCATGACGTGCTGGCCAACTCGTGATCAGCGAAGCGCCGCCCCGCCTCAAGCACGCCGACCCGGTAGCCCTTCTCGGTCAGCCGCAACGCCGCGACGCTGCCGCCGAACCCAGATCCGACGACCACCACGTCGTAGTCGACCACGCCGTAGACCACCTCCTACATCCTGCTCGCAGGGTAAGCCGCTCAGCGCTGGGCTGGCTCGATGCGGCGGAGCAACGGGATGCTGGCCAGCAGCAGAACCATCGCCACCCCGAACACCCCGGCGTAGCCCGCGGTGGCTCTGAACGCGCCAACGGGCACCCGGTCGGAGAACGTTATCGCCAGGCCGGCCAGCATGGGGCCGATCAGCACACCAACCCCCTTGCCGAGGCCGAACATGCTGGCGCCGGCGCCGTGGGCCTCCCGGTCCGGAAGCAACCTCATCAGCAGCGTGTACGGCAGGGTCATCAGCACTACTGCAGCGAACGCGACCGGCACGATCGCGGCGAGAAACAGGGTGTTTGTAGTGACCAGGGTCGGGATCAGACCGAGCGCGAAAGCCCAGACCGCCGCCTGCATGATGCGCCGTGCTCCGAAGCGGTCCGCGAGCTTGCCGGCCACCGGGGCCGCTACCAGCGCGGCCAGCCCGACCAGCGCCAACGAGGTGGCCGTGCTACGCAGCGACATTCCGAGCCCGCGAGTGAAGTACAGCACGACGAATGTCTTCAGCGCGTCCACTGCACCTTCCCAGAGGGCGTCGGCGGCGATCCAGTAGCGGATCGCGCGGTGGCTCCGGAGCAGGCCGAGATCCACGCGCAGGCCGCTACCCGACGACGGCTGGTCGGTGCCGCGCTCACTGCCGACCCTGGCCCGTAGTCCGAAGCACAGTGCCACCGTCACCGCGACGACGGCGAGTGCCCCGATCACGAAGGGAAGCGGGCGCCACAGGCTGAGCAGGAAACCGCCGCCGACCAGTGCGAGCAACAGGCCCGCCGAACGAAAACCACCCTGGATTCCCTGTGACCGGCCCCGAACCGCACCTGGTACGAGATCGGGAAACAGTGCGTAGTAGGGCGTGTAGTAGCCGAAGTAGCCGAGGAAGAACACTGCCAGCGAGATGGCGATCCACAGCAGAGATCCCGCACCGAGCGGCATCCCGAGTAGCGCGAGGACCATCAGCACGGCACCGGCGAGGACGAAAGGTAGTCGCCGGCCGATGCCGGTGCTGGTCGAGTCCGACCAGCCACCGACCAAGATCGGGACGATAAGCGCCACCACACCCTCGCCACCGATCAGAATCCCGGTGACCGCCGGACCGGACAGGTCGGCGAGAAGCACCGGAAGGTATGTCCCCACCACGGTGTAGGCGAAGGCCACCCCGAACGCGGGCAATCCGAGAACGGCCAGGAAACGCAGCTGCGCCCTGCTCAGCCGGTCCTTATGGGCGCCATGGCCGTCACGGGGCGAGATCCGCTGCAACCCTTCGGCAGCTGCCACCGCGGTGCCACCTCCCGCAGTGGTCTATGCCCCTGGTTGATACCCGCCAGGACGCACTGTACCTGTCAGGGTCGGACGGTGAGGCCGACCTTTTGGAACTCTTTGAGCTCTGAGTAGCCGGTTTTGGCCATCGCGCGGCGCAGCGCGCCGAACAGGTTCACCGTGCCGCCGGGATCGTCAGACGGGCCGAACAGCAGCGTGTCGATGCCGGTCGAGCCATTGGATACATCGGTGACGTGGCTGCGAGGTAGCGACGGATGCGCCGCGGCGGCAGTCCAGTACAAACCGTTGCCGGGAGCCTCGGCCGCGGCGGCCAAGGGTTCACCGAGCATCACCGCGTCCGCCCCGCAGGCGATCGCTTTGGCCACGTCGCCGCTGGTGGACATGCCACCGTCGGCGATCACGTGCACATAACGGCCACCGGTCTCGTCGAGATAGTCCCGGCGGGCGGCGGCGGCGTCGGCGACCGCGGTGGCCATCGGCACCCGGATGCCCAGGACCTCGGCGGTGGACGTGCTGGCACCCGCGCCGTGACCGACGATCACCCCGGCCGCCCCGGTCCGCATCAGGTGCATCGCGGTGCGGTAATCGCCGACGCCGCCCGCGATGACCGGGACGTCCATCGAGGCGATGAACTCCACCAGGTTCAGCGGCTGCGCGGCACGGGAGACATGCTCGGCCGAGACGATGGTGCCCTGCACGATAAGGATCTCGACGCCGGCGGCGAGCAGGTCCGGGGCGAGGTCGCGGGCGTGCTGCGGGCTGACCCGGGCGGCGACCGTGACGCCGGACTCGGCCACCTTGCCGATCGCCTCGGTGAGCAGCTCGATCTGGATCGGGGCCGAATGCCACTGCTGCAGCAGCCGCACTGCCGCCGCGCCGTCGGTCTCCGCCATCGCGGAGCGCAGTTGCAACAGCAGCTTGTCGACATTCGGGTGGCGGCCCCACAGCCCCTCGGCGTTGAGCACCCCAAGCCCGCCCAGCTCACCGATCCGCACCGCCGTCGCCGGTGAGACGATCGCGTCGGTGGGGTGGGTCAGCAGCGGGATGTCGAACCGGTAGGCATCGATCTGCCAGCTGGTGGACACATCCCGCGACGAGCGGGTGCGCCGCGACGGCACGATCTGGACCTCATCGAAGTCGTAGCCCCACCGCGCGGTGCGGCCCATGCCGATCTCCACCAGATCGCGCACCTCAGTGCACCACGTAGTTGGGGGCCTCGACCGTCATGGTGATGCCATGTGGGTGGCCCTCCTTCAGGCCCGCCGGGGTGATCCGTACCAGCTGCGCACCCTGCAAGGCCGGGATCGTCGCAGCGCCGGCGTAGCCCATCGCCGCCCGCAGGCCCCCGACAAGCTGATGAGCCACCAGCGACAGCGGGCCGCGGAAGGGAACCCGCCCTTCGATGCCCTCGGGCACCAACTTGTCGTCGGAAAGCAGGTCGTCGGCGAAGTAGCGGTCCCGGGAGTAGGACCGGCCGCCGCCGCGCGACGCCATGGCGCCCACCGAGCCCATTCCGCGATAGGTCTTGTACTGCTTGCCATCGACCAGGATGAGGTCACCCGGCGCCTCGGCAGTGCCCCCGAGCAGGCTGCCCAGCATCACCGAGCTGGCTCCCGCGACGATGGCCTTGGCGATGTCCCCGGAGAACTGGATCCCGCCGTCTCCGATCACCGGAACACCCGCGGGGCGACACGCCCGGTCCGCCTCGAAGATGGCGCTGATCTGCGGCACGCCCACTCCGGCCACCACCCGGGTCGTGCAGATCGAGCCGGGGCCCACGCCGACCTTCACCGCGTCTGCACCGGCGTCGACCAGCGCCTGCGCGCCGGCCCGGGTGGCCACGTTGCCGCCGATGACGTCGATGCCTGTGCCCAGCTCGGACTTGAGCAGGCTGATCATCTCCAGCACCCCGCGGGAGTGCCCGTGCGCGGTGTCCACGACCAGCACGTCGACGCCGGCCTCGACCAGCAACGCGGCCCGCTGCTTGGCGTCCTCGCCTACTCCGATCGCGGCACCGACGAGCAAGCGCCCATCTGGGTCCTTGGTCGCCAGCGGGTACTGCTCGGTCTTCACGAAGTCCTTGACGGTGATCAGGCCGCGCAGCATGCCACGACCGTCGACGATCGGCAGCTTCTCTATCTTGTGCCGGCGCAGCAGCCCCAGCGCCGCGTCCGCGGTCACCCCGACCTGCGCAGTGATCAACGGTTGTTTCGTCATCACCTCGGCGACCCGTTTGTCGAAGTCGACCTCAAAGCGAATGTCGCGGTTGGTGATGATGCCGACCAGCACCCCGTCGGAGTCGGTGACCGGCACCCCGGAGATCCGGTAGCGGGCGCACAAGGCGTCGACATCGGCCAGCGTGTCGTCCGGTGAGCAGGTCACCGGGTCGGTCACCATGCCCGCCTCGGACCGTTTGACCACCTCGACTTGGGCGGCTTGCTCGGCCGCCGGCAGATTGCGGTGCAGCACCCCCATCCCACCGTGGCGGGCCATCGCGATCGCCATCCGCGCCTCGGTCACCGTGTCCATCGCCGAGGAGACCAGCGGCACCCGCAACGTGATGTTGCGCGAGAGCCTGGTCGAGGTATCGACCTCAGACGGCACGACGTCGGACTCGGCTGGCAGCAACAGGACATCGTCGAAAGTCAGACCAAGCAGCGCAAATTTCGAAGGCAAGCCGGCCGCGGTGTGCTCGCTGGTCATGCGACGATGGTATCCGTCGGTATCCGTCCTGGCCTTATCCACCGGTGGCCCCTCTAGTGACCGGTGGCCCTCTAGTGCAGACCATCTGCCCACGGCTATCCACCGGGCGGGTACGGTGCCAGCCGTGGCGCATGACTCGCTTCCCCCTGACCCGTTCGCTGGTGACCCGGAGGATCCGGCGCTGGCCCTGGAGGCGTTGGAGCACTCCGAGGACGCTGACGACGAGCCGCTGGATGACGAGGAGCGGGCCGGACTGCTCGCTGACCTTGGTGATCTAGCCGTCTATCAGGCTCTGCTGGCGCCTCGCGGGCTGCGCGGTATCGCGGTGGACTGCCCCGACTGCGCTGAGCAGCACTTCCACGATTGGCATTTACTGCGGGCCAGTTTGCAACAGCTGCTCGAGGTCGGCCGGATGCGCCCGCACGAGCCCGCCTACGACCCGGACCCAGACGGCTATGTGACCTGGGAATACTGCCGCGGATACACCGACGCGGTGCTCGCCGAGAACGGCGGCTGAGCTGTGTGCGCCGGGATAGGGCCTTCAGCCGCAGTAAGGAGGCCGTCCCGGTCCGGTGAGTCCACAGCCCGGCGCTGCGCCCCCACCCGGGCCACCGCTATGCAGGTGATTTCCGGGCTGCGGTGAATTGACGTTCGGGGCGTCATTACCCGGCGTGCCAGTAGCGCTGCCTCGGCTGGAGAAATCCTTGCCCACGGGAAAGCCCCCACCAGGACCGCCCCCCGTGGTGCCAACCCCGCCCGCGCGAGCGCCTGTTGTGGTCCCCACCGAGGATGGGCCACTGCTCGGACCCGGGTAACCAGGTCGCCGGTAGTCCGCACCGGGACGATAATCCCTGGGGAGCCCCGGCGGTCTCATGCTTGACGGCAGCTCGGTGCGCGAATCCGACGTGGTGGTCGAACCGGTGGAGGTGGTCACGTCGGTCGACGGCGAGGACGTGCTGGTCCCGTTGCGTGAACTGGCGGCTCCGGATGAGGGGAAGCCAGGCATTCCAGGCATCGTCGCTGAGCCGGTCTCCGGTGACCTGTTCAGAATCTGTTCGAGCTGACGGTGGCTCGCGGTGAGATCGTTGCGACCCTCGGACTCGCTGATCTCCGGGAGCTGGTTCTGCACTCGTTGCAGTGATGCCCTGGCGCGCTCTGGATCGCCCTGCTTCAGTGCCGTCCTGGCTTCATTGAGCTCGGTCCGCACCGTGGCCGCCGTCTCCACCGAGCGGGCGTAGTCGCCGTAGAGCACCTGAGTCACGCCCCACAAGCGGTCGCCGGGTTGCGCGGACTTGGCGACCAGGCCCACCGAAGAAAAAGCGATCACCAACACGGCGGCAGCCGCGGCGATTGAACCGAACACCGGGTTACGGCGGCGGACCGGCCGGCGGCCGGCGCGGATCGCCGCCACAGCGGTGTCGGTGTCCACCAGTTCCCTGAACGGCTCAGCCTCCATCTCCTGGCGCCATCCGGCCAGCAACCGGGTCAGCTCGTCCGGCTCGTCGCTCGGGCTGTAGCCAGACCGGCCGATCAGGTCCAGCAGCGTGTCGTCGGCCTGTACCGCAGCCAGATCAGCGGGCATCTCATGAGGGTCCCCGTTGGAATAACCGGCACGGGGGAAGTCGTCTCGACCAGGCACTCAGACCACCCCCTCAGACGCCAGCACGCTGCGTAGTTTGCCCAGAGCCCGGTGCTGGGCCACCCGGACCGCGCCAGGAGTAGAGCCGACGGCCTCGGCGGTCTCCTCCGCGGACAGCCCCACCATGACCCGCAGGCGGACGATCTCTCGTTGCTTTTCCGGCAGGGTTTCCATCAGCTTGGTCATGCGCCCGGTGAACTCGCCCTGCATCGCTTGTGCCTCCGGACCATCGGCCAGGTCCGGGATATCGGGGACCTCCGGGACCGGCTCGGAGCGATTGCGTGCCGAGGACCGATGGGCGTCAGCCACCTTGTGCGAGGCGATGCCGTAGACGAAGGCGAGGAATGGCCGGCCTTGGTCGCGGTAACTGGGCAGGGCCGTGAGCACCGCGAGACACACCTCCTGAGCTACATCATCCGCCGAAGCGAACGTCTTTTCCTGGCCACCGACGCGGGCGCGGCAGTACCGCACCACCAGGGGACGGATCCGCCGGAGCACACCCTCAACGGCTTGTGGCTTCCCGTTGACGGCATCACCGATCAGGACGTCGAGGTCGTCCCCTACTGCGGTCATCGCTGGATGCAGCCCTGCCGTTACGACGAGAGACCAGCCGGGCTGCACGCCGGCCGGCGGTGGCCATTCCATCGCCCCGACCATCCATCACCATCCGCCGAGACACGGGCACCTCACGGCAAACCGTAGTGGTAGACAGGTTGGTTCCCGTAACGCGGTATCGCTGCGCGATGGCGCTGCTACCGACCGAACACAGCGACGGCCGATGGCATCGCCATCGGCCGTCGCTGCACACATCCTCGGGCGCGCCTGATTCAGGCCAGCGTCCGCGGCTTCACGCCACCAGGCCGCGCCGGAAACCGTGCGCGACGGCCTGTGCGCGATCCCGCACGCCGAGCTTGCGGAAGAGCCTGCGGGCATGAGTTTTCACGGTGTCCTCGGAGAGATACAGCTCCCGCCCGATCTGCCCGTTGCTCTTGCCCTGACTCATCCCGCGGAGGACCTGCAGCTCCCGCTCAGTGAGCTGGACACCAGGATCGGACGGGGGGCGAGGCGCCGGAACTGACGTGCTGGCCAGCGTGTGAGCCAGCGCCGCGACGAGTTCTGGTCGGGACGCATCCCAGCGCAGGTAACCTCGGGCGCCGCCGGCGATCGCCGCGGCGATACTGCCCGCGTCATCCGGCGCCCCGAACACGATGACGTTCGCTTGCGGGTGCGCCGAGACCAGCCGGCGGGTAGCCTCGACTCCGGCCGGGACGGCGCGTTGCGTTCCGACCAGCACCACATCCACCGGCTGCCGGGAATATCGAGCTAACAGCTCGTCACCGTGTGCCACGCAGTCGATCCGGGCCACGCCGGGGACCGCGGACATCACACGTGTGAGACCCTCGCGGACCTGTCGCCGGTCGTCGCAGATGAGAACTGCGGTCACGGATGAACTCCTCTCCTGCAGCCAACTGATGTGCCCACCTCCCTATCGGTCATGCAGGCCCGGAACTTGACACGATCTGATGGATTCCATCAAG
>JAICSB010000606.1 GCA_025937115.1 Pseudonocardiaceae bacterium
GCTACTAGCAGAGGAACGAGCCGACTCCGAATGGTGGCCCATCGCGGGCAGTGCTTGCCCCAGGCAGTCCGATATGGGTGCGGCTCTTCTGCAGGGGCCGCGCTGACCGGTGTTTCGCCTGATCAGCCCGGCTGGGGCCGCGCGACACCGCCACCCTCGGAGTCTCAATCCAGCGACTTTCCATCTTGGTGAGCCAGTATCTGCCAGTGTCTAACTGGCAGGGAGGGCGATAGGCTATGGGTCGTGGCGAGTCGAGGCGGGGCACGAGCACCACGGATGGTGCGCGGCACGGTGGTCACCCACCGGCGCCGCTGCGGGAAGCCGAACTGCCGGTGCGCGAGCGGCGAGAATCCGCACGAATCGGTGGTGCTGAGCTACTCGCAGGGTGCGAAGACGAAGTTCTTGATGCTGCCGGCAGGCGAGGTGGAGGCGGTCCGCGCGGCCACGGAACGGTTTCGGGCCGCGAAGGCCCGCCTGGACTCACAAGCCGACGCGGGGCTAAGCGAGCTGGTGACCCGGCTGCGGCCAGACAAGACCAGCTGAGCGGTGAGAAGTCGGCCGGGGAGCCGGCACGGTTCGCGGCCTCCGAACAGCTGTTCCACGGGCTGGTCGGCTTCTTGTCCGGCGCGGCGGCTGCGGGGCTGACCCATGAGGAGCTGGAGGCCCGGCTGGCCAGCGAGGGCCGGGAGCTGCACCGTCAGCTCCTTCAAGACCATCTCGACCTGCGCGCGGCCCGCGAGACCCGGCTGGGCCGGGTCACCGATGCCGAGGGTCGTACCCGCTCGACGGTCGAAGTCGGTCACCAGCGATCGCTGGCCACCGTCTTCGGCACGGTGCAGGTGAGCCGACTGGCCTACCGACGCAAGGGGTCGGCGAATCTGCACCCCGCAGACGCCGCGCTGAACCTGCCCGCCGAACGCCACTCGCACGGGCTGCGTGCGTTCGCCGCCGTGGAGGCCACCCGCGGCAGCTACACCGAAGCCGCCGCCGCGATTTCCCGCGCCACCGGCGTGGGACTGGGCAAACGCCAGGTGGAGGCGTTGGCCGCCCGGGCGGCAGTCGACTTTGCGCCGTTCTACGCCCAGCGGTCGGCCCGGGCGGCGCAGGCCAGCGACGTGTTGGTGATCTCCGCCGACGGCAAGGGCATCGTCATGCGTCCGGACGCACTGCGCCCGGCCACCGCGAAGGCGGCGACCCACACCGGCACCAAGCTGGCCACCCGCCTGTCCAAGGGCGAGAAGCGCAACCGCAAGCGGATGGCTGAGCTCGCCGCCGTCTACGACCTGTCCCCCGTCCCGCGCGGCCCCGCCGACATCCTGTCTGCCGGCGAGCGCACCGGCCCGCCGCCACCAGCACCGCCCACACCAGCACCGGCGCCGGCCGCGACGAACAAGTGGATCACCGCCAGCGTCGTCGACGACGCCGCCAGCGTGATCGCCGCCGCGTTCACCGAGGCCGACCGCCGCGATCCCGACCATGCCCGCCGCTGGGTCGCGCTCGTCGACGGCAACAACCACCAGATCGACCGGATCCGCTCCGAGGCGAAAGCCCGCGGCGTCACCGTCACCATCTTGGTCGACTTCATCCACGTGCTCGAATACCTGTGGGGTGCGGCCTGGTGCTTCCACCACGAAGGAGACCGGGCCGCCGAAGACTGGGTCCGCGAGAAGGCTCTTGCCGTCCTCGCCGGGCACGCCGGTCTCGTCGCCGCCGCCATCCGACGCAAGGCCACCTGCCGAAGACTGAACCCCGCCGCCCGCGCCAAGGCAGACACCTGCGCGAACTACCTCCACCACAAACGTCGCTACCTCGACTACCCCACCGCCCTGGCCGCAGGATGGCCGATCGCCACCGGCATCATCGAGGGCGCCTGCCGCCACATCGTCCACGACCGCATGGACGTCACCGGCGCCCGCTGGGGACTCACCGGAGCCGAGGCCATCCTCAAACTCCGAGCCATCCGAGCCAACGGCGACTGGACCGATTACTGGCACTACCACCTCACCCAAGAGCGGCGACGAGTACACGAATCCCGCTACGCCGCCGGCCTCATCCCACCAGCTCAAGCAGCGTGATCACGTCCCTTGAGGAGAGCCGCACCCGAATGTATTGCGCGAGATAGGGGTGCCCTCGCGGGTAGCGAACAACAGGTCACCCGATCCGAGCCCGCAACGAGCGATGTGCGCCGAGAGTTGGGCGACCAGCTCGTGGCGATGTCCCCGACGGCCCATACGACCCGACGGACGTGGCAAAGGGCCTCTGACAACGCGGGCGATGCGGGACCGCATGATCCCTCCTTCAACGCAGCACCGCCTCGCGCACGAGCTCCGACAGCGTCCGCGGCGGCTAGTGAGTAGCTGAACGAGACGACCTCCGTCCCGCGGGCCAGCCGGGCCGGTCAGCTCGACCGGGGTCGATGTCCTGCGCGACCTGCAGCCGGGTCTGCCCGTCACCGGACTCGCCGACCTCGAGTTCCTACCCGATGCGGTCAGTCCAACCGGGA
>JAICSB010000188.1 GCA_025937115.1 Pseudonocardiaceae bacterium
GCACTTTTCGAGGAAGGCATCTCCACCGCTCGGATGTACCTCGACCCACACCGGCCCGGAGTCGAGGACCTCATCGACTACATCTGCGCCGGAGTGCGCAGCGCGTGCAGCTACGCTGGCGCCCGGACGCTGCTCGAGCTATCCGAGCGGGCGGTGATCGGGGTGCAGTCAATCGCCGGCTTCGCCGAGGGACGGCCGCTACCCCGAGGCTGGTGAAGGCCGCGGACCGATCAAGGGATGCGGCCGCGACGAAACAGATCCTGCAACGCTGCGGCCGCCGGTTCGCAGTCCGCGGTCTCGCCCAACGGGTGTGAGACCGCGCCGGGAATGCCCGGTTGCGGGCCGGCGGCCCGGTAACAGCTCACCCGCCGCCACCCGCCGTCGGTGTCCGGCACCATCAGCGCGGCCACCGGGTGCAGCCGCTCGGGACGTAGCGGCACCGAACCACCCTGTGGCCGACTAAATTCGGCGATCACCCGGCTCAGCGCCACGGCGCCCCGCTCGCCCGATCGGCGCGGACCGCCGGGCAACCGTAACCCCGCCGGGGTGGGCAGCAGTGCCAGGCTGGAGTCGCTGATCCGCAGCCACGCGACCTCGGCACGTATGTCGCCGCCTCCGTCAGGCCGCCAGGCGGCGAGTTGATCAAGAAGTTCGGCCGGATTGCCGGCCCGCAGCAGCCGCGCGGCAGGCAGCCCTGCTCGGACCAATGCGTCGAGCTGTTCGGCCATCGGGTCGAGCAAGCCGGTCGGGTCCAGCACGCCACATGGTTTGTCGCTGAGCCCCAGCGCCTGCTCAGTGAGCAGGGTGAGTAGATCGGCTAACACATCGATCCCGCCGGGCAGCACCACAACAGCGTCAGACAGCAGCCGCACCGCGTCCATCCGTCCGACCGGCCCGTTCACCGCCCGCCGGTCGGCGGCACGGGTGCCTGGTTCGGCGCCCCGCGGTAAGACTTCCACGACGTCGGATTCCGGCCCGATGGAGTCGAATGGGACCGGCCCGGCGACTCCGAGCACCAACCCCCAGCCTCGGCGACCGAGCTCGGTTTCCAATTGCCGGGCGGCGCCGGCGAACTGCGCAGCACCTCCGAGAATGCCGATCCGCACACAGACACGTTAGCCCGAATGGCGGTGCACTGGCGCGCAGTGCGCTCGACATAACCCTTTACACCCGTAGAATTGACCAAATCCGGCTCACGAGGAGTGTGACGAACTCGGTGCCTGCCGCATCGACGCCCGGCTGCTGTAGGTCGCCGGGCTGCGGGCCCGGCCACCCCCACTCGCTATCCGTGCGGACGATGTGATGGGCGTCCTGCGTGCCATCTGGGACTTCTTGGGCCCCTTGTGGGGCCTGTTCGGGCTCGCTGCACTGACCGCGGGCACCTTCGTCTTCGTCGCCGGTGAATTCGCCCTCGCCACCCTGGAACGCAGCACTGTCGACGCGCACGTCCAGCAGGTCGGCGACCGTCGGTCCCGCCAGGTCCAGCATGCTCGCAGCACGCTGTCCTTCCAGCTCTCCGGCGCTCAGGTCGGCATCACCATCACCACTTTGCTCACCGGGTACGTGGCGCAGCCGGCCATCGCCGGGTTGATTCGGCCCGCCCTGCAAACGGTCGGACTGTCCGCAAGCGCCGTCGACGGGGTCTCGCTGGGAGTCGGGTTAACGTTGGCGACCGCGTTGTCGATGGTTTTCGGTGAGCTTGTGCCGCAGAATCTGGCGGTCTCCAGGCCGCTGCAGACGGCGCGGCAGGTCGCTGGGGCGGTCAATGCGTTTTCCCTCGGCTTCCGCTGGTTGATCTCCATCCTGAACGGGACGGCGAACTGGATTGTCCGTCGGCTGGGGATCGAACCGGCCGAGGATCTGCGCTCCGCTCGTTCACCGCAGGAGCTCGGTTCGCTGGTTCGAAGCAGCGCTGCACAGGGCACGTTGGACGAGGGCACCGCAACCTTGCTGGATCGTTCGCTGCGCTTCGGTGAGCGCACCGCTGAGGAGTTGATGACCCCTCGGGTCCGGGTGCAGGCGCTGCGGGCGGACGAGTCGGTACTTGCCCTGGTGGACGCCGCGCGGCGGACCGGATTGTCCCGCTTCCCGGTCTACGGCAGCGACCTCGACGACGTGCGCGGCGTGGTACACGTCAAGCAGGCCTTCGCGGTGCCAGCCGGCCTACGTGCGGCGTCCCAGGTCGGCGCGCTGGCCAGCACGGTCCCCACTGTGCCGAGCTCGCTGGACGGCGATGCGCTGCTCGACCGGTTACGAGGCCAGGGCCTTCAAGTCGCGATCGTGGTCGACGAGTACGGCGGCACCGCGGGGATCGTCACCCTCGAGGACTTGGTGGAAGAGATCGTCGGTGAGGTCCGCGACGAGCATGATCCGCTGGAGGTTTCCCCGGTCCAAGCGCTGGACGAACAGAGCTGGATCATCTCCGGGCTGTTACGGGCCGACGAGGTGGCCGATGCGGTGGGATTCGTGATGCCCGAGGGCGACTACGAGACCGTGGCCGGACTGGTGCTGGAACGGCTGGGCCGCATTCCTGACGTCGGCGACGAGGTTGCGCTCGACGGGTGGCGGCTGACCGTGCAGCGGATGGACCGCCGCCGCATTGCGGATTTGCGACTCACCCAGACCGCGCTCGCTGAGCAGGCGGTGCCATGAGTGCCGTCGTGCTGCTCGTTGCGCTGTTGCTGCTAGCCGGTAACGCGTTCTTCGTCGGCGCCGAGTTCGCCCTGATCAGCGCCCGGCGAGACCGGTTGGAGACGATGGCCAAGCGCGGGGTACAGCGGGCTGCCACGGTGATCCGCGCCGGGCAGCAGCTGCCGCTGATGCTGGCCGCGGCACAACTCGGCATCACCATCAGCTCGCTAGGGCTCGGCTCGCTCGGTGAACCCGCCGTCGCCGCCCAGCTGGAGCGGCTGACCGATCCGCTCGGCGTCCCCGACGCAGTAACTCATACCGTCGCCTTCATCATCGCGCTGGGCATCGTCACAGTGGCGCACATCCTGCTCGGAGAGATGGTGCCGAAGAACATCGCCATCGCGGGCCCAGAGCGCACAGCGCTGTGGATGGTGCCCCCGCTGGTCGCCTTCATGCGACTGACCCGACCGGTCATCGCGCTGTTCAGCCGTGTCGCACGGCTGGTGCTGCGTCTCTTCGGCGTGCAGCCTCGCGACGAGTTGGGCAGTGCCTACAGTCGCGAGGAACTCGCCAATCTGATCGCTGACTCCAGCCGGGAAGGGCTGCTGGACAGCCAAGAACAGCGCAGGCTGACCCAGACGTTGTCGACAGCGCAGCGCAGCGTCGCCGACGTCCTCATCCCGTTATCCGGGCTGACGACAGTTCCTGCCGAGCCCACCTTGGGCGACATCGAGCGCGCCGTAGCGCAGACCGGTTTCTCTCGCTTCCCGCTTCGCGCCGAGACCAAGATGGGCGATTCGCAGCTGGTGGGCTACCTGCACGTCAAAGACGTGCTCGGGTTGCTCGGCAAACCCCCGGACACACCGGTGCCCGCGGGCACCGCTCGCCCGCTCCCTGACGTGGCGTCGACGGCCAAGCTCGGCGAGGCACTGGCGCTGCTGCGCCGTTCCGGCAGTCATCTCGCCCGGGTCGTTGGCACCGATGGCAGCACCGAAGGCGTTGTCGCGCTGGAGGACCTGGTTGAGGAGTACGTCGGCACGGTCCGCGACGCCACCCACGTCCCGCGTTGATGCAACGTCTGGACTAGCTTCCCGGGTGATGAGAGCCGCGGGCGAACCGTTCCAGCGGGTGTGAGATCGCCCCGGACGGGGCGATCGCCACGCCGTCGGTCCGTATCGTCGGTACCGCTGGCGGCTCACCGCGTTGGGTGGCCTGCACCAGGTGGCGCAGTCGTGCCTGGATGGCCCGGTAGAAGCGCTGCTGGGTCCACCGGCCGAACAGCCGGAAGCCCCACCGGATCACAGGGTCGGGGACCGGAGCCCTCCGAGAGTAGCCGCTGACTCGGAAAACCACCTGGCCCGAAGCGAGGTTTTTGATCACCTCATAGTTGAGCCGGCCTTGTTCCAGATGACCCTCAAGCGTCTGGTAGCTCCAGCCCCAGACTTGTTGTGCCCCGGCCCCGCCGCCCCGGGTTTCGTCGATCACCCTGGTGACCCGCGCCCCTAAGTAGAAACGTAGCCCGAAGAACCGTCCCTCCAGCAGCATGTCGCGGCCGAGCAGTTCGTCGTCGCGACGGTACACGGCGCGCAGGATTTTCGGGTCGGTGAACTCGTAGTGCAGTACCAGCAGGCAGGCGCTCTCCCAGACGCCACCGGGCAGCGGCGACCCCGGCGGCTCGCGCCCGATCACCGCGTCGCTGGAATCGACATGCCAGTGCCCGTCCGCCCGACCGTCCAGCGGCGCTCTCGACGGGTCATAGTTGATCTGGCGCCAGCGCAGGTCGTCCAGCGCAGCTGCGGCGTCTATCGAACCGAGCAGCCGCTCGCGCACCTAGTCGGGCTCCCGCAGCGAATCGCCGATCAGCCACAAGGTGGGTGGCCAGAGACCGACGAACAGGGCACGTCGTTCGGCGTTGCCGCGCTCGTCCTGATCGACGGTCTTGGCGCGGATCCACAGCCCGATGCACAGTGATACCGCGCCCATTGACGCTAGATACAGGTGGGTGCTGTGCAGACCGAGCCGCCGAAGAGCAGCGACGAGCATTACTAGTGACCTCCCCGTGGCGCACCGACGACGAGCGGCGCCCCGATTTGCATGGTGTCATACCCCTATGACTACGGCGAGTCGTCCGATCCGGCTGATCACGGTACTGCGGTGGCCGCTGGGCATCGCGCTAGTCAGCTGGCGCTACCTGTGGCGGACCACGCCGCTGCACCGCAGCGGGGAGGACGGCAGCACCGCGGACCTGCCGGAACACTGGGACACCGAAGATGACCTCAACGGTCGACGTCAGGGCCTTACGGCCGGCGTCGGGCCACTGCTGCATCGCTGCTACACCGTGCAAATCGCGCACAGCCTGATGAGCCCGGCCACGCTGATGGAGACGGTCGCGGCCAACCTCAACCGCGCCGCACCCGAGATGACCGTGTTCCGCAAGATCCACGGCACCGACGGTCCACTGCGACAGGGCGACGAGTTCGTGGTGCGCATGCCGGGACCGTGGGATGGCCCGGTTCGGGTGGTTGAACAGGACGCCACCTCGTTCCAACTGGCCACCCTGCATGGTCATCTGGAAGCAGGCCAGATCACCTTTCGGGCCGTGCAGGACGGCGACGAGTTGCGATTCGAGATCGAGTCCTGGGCCCGAGCCGGTGATCGGCTATCTCACCTGCTCTACAACCGGCTACGGCTGGCCAAGGAGATCCAGCTGAACATGTGGACCCACTTCTGCGTCCGTACAGCCGCCCTCGCCAGCGGACGGCCCCGCGGCGGTGTCACCATCCACACCCGACGACTCGACTGGCCCCCGCCAGGGGTCACGCTCCGCAGCGCTGATGTCGATCGGCACGATTGCGACCGTCGGGACAACAGCAGTTTTGATTTCGTCTTCACTCCGGCGATCCGTCCGGTCTTACGGCTTGTGGCGGTGAGCCCAGCGACCACCGGAGTTGACATCACCCCAACCCACGTGCTGATCCGCTTCGGGTGGTGGCGGATCTCGCTGGAGCGCTCAAACGTCCGCACCGCGACGGTGAGCGGGCCGTTCGCGCCGTGGAAAGCACTAGGACCCAGAATGTCGCTGGCCGACAAGGGTCTCACGTTGGGCACCAACAGCGACCGCGCAGTGTGCCTGACGATGTGGCATCCGATCGCGGGGCTGCTACCCGCGTGGTTGCTTCGGCATCCGAACCTCACGCTCACCGTGGAGCGTCCAGATGAGCTGGCAGCGCTGCTTAACTCTTCGTAACGACCAGCCTGAGATTGCTGCTGGATCAGGCGGCATAGCCCGGCCGTGAGTGGTTACGTGACACGGTGCCGTGGCGACCCCGGACCGCGACTACGTACGCCGGTCCCCTGACGCGGATCTGCTCGTCGGCACCGACACCACGGTCCCGACCCGAGGCTGCTCGTCTGTTAGGCGACGGGGACTAGCGCCGGTGGGTGGGGTCTCGTCGTCGAACTGGTGCCAACGACGGGCGGCGGTGCGGCTTAGCCGGGTCAGGATGGTGAACCACCGTGGCGGCGGACTCGTCCGATGCCCCGGGCTCGGGCCGGGGTCCACCGTGGTCGGAAGCAGCCAGTTGAGCCCGGTGAGCACCCGCAAGGTAGTGACCGGGGCGACGCCGTGCATTCGCATGCCCAACTTGGCTGCCGGGGTGAGCACCGCCTCTGGCCGCGCAACCCCTCAGCGAATCCGACGGCTGCGTGCTTAGCCGCGCAGTAGGGCAGAAGGTGCGGGGCAGGCAGCTTTCCGCCCACCGAGGTGACGGCCAGGATCCGCCCGCCGGTGCGGCGCAGCGCCGGGAGCGCGGCCAGC
>JAICSB010000423.1 GCA_025937115.1 Pseudonocardiaceae bacterium
CTCCTCCGGCTCGGGCACCGGAAGATCAAACCGCACACCAGGCGATCACAGCGTGATCGACACGCACATGTCACCGATCGCCGCATCAGCACGCCGACGGCAGTGCGTCAGCCCAGGTCAGCCCCGGGGCTGAATGTATACGATCGGCGGCCCGGATGGATGCACCGGGAAGTCCGCGACCACGACCGCCGCTATGAGTGCGACGGACATATTTTCGTCGACGGCACATGGGGTGGGCTCGTCTGCGAGAAGTGTGGCCGGTAACACCAGCAGCAACACGGATGCGTCGACCAGGAACGATCTCGTGCTAACCCCTGCCAGCGGACTTCTTCATCGACGAGGTCGCGGGGACATCTCCGCCTAATGCCGGTATAGCCCACGCTTGCTGATGTACTGCCCGCAGCACTCCTTGCACCCCAGTTGACCTGCACAGATGTCATGACGACACTCCCCCGGTCCGCGCAGAGTCCGCAGAACGGCCACCAAGCGCCACCTCGACAGCCTCCCGGGTCCGGTCATCAGCGTCGGGCCACAGGTGCGAGTACGTGTCCAAAGTGATCGCCGCTGAGCTATGCCCGAGCCGTTGATCCTCGGCGCGCTGGCCGTTCTGTTCGGCTGCTGGGCTGGGCGAGGGTCAACCGGCTTCAGGTGTCCGGCTGCAACACGCGGACCAAGGTGGCCCTGAACCGGGAGCACGCCCGTGCTGGTTGGGTCCCAAGAGGCGAGTTAGCTCCGTAACTTCCCACTCACACTCGCACTCGCTCTGGCCTGCGAGGATCGGGTCAAGTTAACTACAGAAGTTAGCCTCAGCGGCTCCATAACAGCCCTTGGAACGAGGGTTGGCACTCGCCTCTTGTGACCTAACTGGGCTAACTCTCGCGGTCAGGACAACTCGCCTAACGTCGGGCCACTGTCGAACTCGCCGCGTCGCACTCCGGCGGTGAACGCTGACCACTCCCCATCGATGAAACGCAAGTCCGGGCGGCCGCGCGACGTTGAATCGCGTAGCGCTACGGCGCCGCCGCCGAGGAACGCGGCCTCGACACACATGTCCGTCTCATTCTCGCTGTAGCTGCTCTTGGTCCACTCGGCGCCAATGATGTCGCGTGTGTATAGGTCAGTCTTGTTCGTCTGTCTTTCCGTTCAGATCGCGGACGATCGCTCCGATCGCCCGTATTTTGATCATCGCTGTTGCGATGTCATTGTCCCTCGGTAATTCGCGGTTCAGCTGCTGCGCGAACTCGGTCACCTCCTGGTGGGTATGACCTTCCGCGACGAATTCTTTGAGCCGTTGGTAGGCGGCGACGAATGGATCGCTCACCCCAGCCACTCCGTTAACACGTCGCGGAGCTGCGTCGCCGCGTCCTCGTCCAGCGTCAACAGGCAGGAACCATCGAGGTGACAATCAAAGTCGATCAGCCCGCCTCGCTGGCGTACGACGACGTTGGCGAAGCCCAGCGCGCCTTGGTGCACTGAACATGACGCGTGGAGTACCACCCTGCGGTGGTTGTTAGTCGGCTGCTGGTCTGCTGTGGTCACCCACAAGACTGTGCGGCGCAGACCGAGCTAGTTGTCCACACTCCGTGGACCCTGGCCAGCGATACCGAAACGGTTACGCAAGCTGTCCAGCTCCCACACCCGGCGTCGCGCCCGGCGGTCCAGTGTGAGCACCAGGTCCCGGGCCAGCGGATCGCAGCGGATGCGCTGCGGTGCGATGCGGTCGGCGGTGTCGAGGTGGCGGATCGAATCCCCGTCACGTGGACCATTCTCCTGCGCCAGCACGCGCGCGAAGTCGAAGTGCAGCGACGACGCCCGCTCCCGGCTACCCAGCGCATCAATGCCGATCGGAACCGCTGT
Source organism: Pseudonocardiaceae bacterium (assembly GCA_025937115.1). The sequence continues at coordinate 1,858 of JAICSB010000423.1, forward strand.
TGCGTCCTCGTACGCCTTAGCGCCCTCGCTGAGCTCTACACCGATCGATACACGCCACGCTGCGACATTCGTCGGCCCGAAATGCTGGCGCATCCCATTGCGCTCTCCAACCCTATCGGCCATCCGTGCCGCTTCGTCTAAGTGTGCGTGCGCATCATCAGCACGCTGCTGCCGCGCCGCGGTTCGGACTTGTTGAAGGTGCATCATGCCAACGATTTCGGCGGGTAGCGTGTCGGAGGCAGCGATCTGCACCGCTGGCGTCAGCTCGTCGATCCCTTCGGACAGCACCGCTTGCGCACGAGTACGTGCACCCATGCTCGTGAGTTCCAGAGCCCAATACCAGCGAGCGAACCCCAATAGCCCTGGGTTGTCATGCTGCTTGGCAAGGTCATAACCGCGCCGCGCCGCGGTGGACGCTAAATCGATGTTTCCTGCCCGGCTGGACACCACCCCGGCCGCGAAACACGCGGTCACCGCACTGGTGAACGCTTTGTCCCGCTCGTCCCGCAGCACTGTGAATGCGCTCGCCTGCGACTGCGGGAGCAAGTCTCCCAGGTCGTGACCAGCTAACGAGTAATGCGCCTGCCCGCACTGCTCATTGGCCTTATCGGCCAACGTCGCCAACGCTTCCACTGGGCGCAACGTCACGTCCGGAACGTCCATAGGACCAAAGTCATTGAGCGCCAACCGGATGCTCGGCAAGGCCGCCAGTGCATCGGCCGTGTTCCGGTCTGTGGGTGAGTAGGGCTGGCCCGTGAGGTCGGCGACCGAGCAGCCAAGGGCGCCCGCCAGGTCCTCCAACAGGCCACGCCGATTGAACCCGCGCTGGCCAAGTTCCAGCATCGACAGGTACTGCTTGCCGATCCCGGCGAGCCCAGCCACCACGTCCAGACTCAAGCGGCGGCGGCGTCGGATCTTACGAGCACGCGCGCCGATCGTCGACGCCTCCTCAGCGTCCATCAACAACCTCTCCTCGCCGAGCTCCCCTCGCCGATGCCCCGGGGAGCTACCCCGGGGCGGAACCTCGGCGAAGAGGTAACTCCTAGGTTACGTGCGCACTCATCGCACGCCGATCGGGCGTGGTCACCGCGAGGTGTGCCGTGCCGCGCCGTCAGGGGCTGGAGAGCCCCCGAAATGAGGCGTGCCGGGGTGTCTGCTGGCATTCCGGCACGCCGGGACCGGGAGGGTGCGGAGTGGGTAACGGAACAGCTCGCGGCGTGTCGCTGGGGGCCCGATCCTGGGGTTTCCGGGGTGAACGGCTCCTAGGGCGCTGCCGTTCACAGAACCTGTTCCCTCAGGTGGGACCGTGAACGTGCTCCTCGGCGTCGACGATCCTGCCCGGTACTCGCACCACGGCTCGCACTGGTGGTAGCGGATCTGGTCGCTGTTTCCGGGGACGGTTGAATTGGACATGGTTCTCGCTCCTGCTCTAGTCAGGTTGTTGGAGACAAGGCCCCGGGTCGGCGTCCATTCGCCGGTTCGGGGCCGCCTTGCTCTACGGCGGCAGGACAGATCGGCGGACCGCGGGCACAGTCGGTCCGCGTGCAGTCCGCAAGGAGTCCGCAGAACAGCCGTCTACGGCCATCGCTCGCTAACGGTTTGCCAACGGTGAATGGGCAGCTCAGAGAGGGTGCCGCCAGCTAGCGCCGGTACAGGCCGCGCTTGCTGATGTACTGGACCACCCCGTCGGGCACGAGGTACCAGACTGGCTGGCCGCGCCCGACGCGCTGCCGGCAGTCCGTGGAGGAGATCGCCATGGCGGGCACCTCAATCAAGCTCACTGCCTGATCGGGCAGGTGTTGGCCGTCGAGGTGGAACCCGGGGCGGGTCACCCC
>JAICSB010000235.1 GCA_025937115.1 Pseudonocardiaceae bacterium
ACGGTCGTACTCCGCGCAGAGATCGGCTAACCGGGCCACCAGCTCTGCGTTGGACTGGGCCAGCCGTCCCTTCTCGTAGTAGATGTTGTCTTCCAAACCGGTGCGGACGTGCCCGCCGCGGCTCAGTGCCCACCGGTTGGCCTCCAGCTGGAACCGGCCGGTCGCGGCGCAGGTCCATGTCGCGTCCGGGATCAGCTCCCGCAGCTCCGACAGGAAGAAGTCGAGAATCGACTCCTTGGGCGGCAAGGTGTTCTTGATCCCCATCACGAGCTGGACGTGCGGCGGCGGCGCGAGCAGCCCTCGCTTGAGTAGCTCGACGCAGCTGTAGAGCATCGCGAAGTCGAAGATCTCGATTTCCGGCTTGATGCCGAGGTCCAGCATCCGTGCGGCTTGCTGCTCGACAAGCTGCGGCGGGTTCTCATACACCGAGGTTGCGAAGTTAACCGAGCCGGTGGACAGCGACGCCATCTCCGGCCGGACCTCAAGGCACGAGAACCGCTCGTCCGGGCTGCGACCCCGGCCTCCAGTGGATAGCTGCACGATCGCGTCTGGGCGCTCGCGCTTGATCCCGTCATAGACGGTCCGGTACCGGTGCACATCCGAGCTCGGACGCTGCAGGTCGTCACGGACGTGCACGTGCACGATGGTCGCGCCGGCGTCGATGGCCTCAACCGCAGAGGCCACCTGCTCCTCGGGGGTCACCGGCACCGCAGGGTTGTCCGCCTTGGTCGGAATGGACCCGGTGATAGCAACAGTAATGGCCGCAGGCGTGGCCATTGCGCCTCCTCTCCTTGGACATCTAGCATTGCGCAGCTGTGATCCCGGGGCCACCGTGACAGGGGCTGTAGCCAGTGGATTTCGTGTACGCCGTGCCCGCCTCCAGGGTTGTTTTCGGCATCGGTCGGATACGCCAGGTGCCCGATGAGGTCGACCGGCTCGGGGGCGAGCGGGTCCTGCTCATCGCCGGTGGCCGGCAGAAGAAGCCTGCCGACGAGCTGGCGACTGCTCTCGGGCCTCGCATGGTTGACCGCATCGGTGAAGTCGTCATGCATGTCCCGGCGGCCCTGGCCACAGCCGTATCCGAGCGGACCGAACAATCCCGCGCGGACCTGCTGGTCTGCCTGGGCGGGGGCTCGGCGATCGGGCTGGCCAAGGCCGTAGCGCTGCGCACCAGGTTGCCTATCCTCACGGTCCCCACCACCTACGCCGGCAGCGAGATGACGCCGATCTGGGGACTGACTGACGGCGGTCGTAAGACCACCGGACGCGACCGCACCGTGCTGCCCGCAACGGTCGTCTACGACCCTGCGCTCACCACGTCGTTACCGGCTGACATCTCCGCCGCGAGCGGGATGAACGCGCTCGCTCACCTCATCGAGGGCCTGTACGCGCCCGACGCCTCACCGGTCACCGCCGTGCTCGCCGAGGAAGGGATCCGCGTCCTGGCCGACGCGTTGCCGCGGGTGGTCGTCGCACCCGGTGATCTCGACGCCCGTACCGACGCCCTCTACGGCGCTTGGTTGGCGGGCTGGGTGGTAGGAACCGCCGCGATGGGCCTGCACCACAAGATCTGTCATGTGCTCGGCGGGGCCTACGACCTGCCGCACGCCGGCACCCATTCCGCGGTGCTGCCATACGTCACCGCCTACAACGCTCCTGCGGCGCCGGCGGCGATGGCCCGCGCAGCCCGTGCGCTCGGCGCGCAGGATCCGGCCCGTGCGCTCTGGGAGCTGGCCAAACGGATCGGGGCGCCTACGTCGCTCGCGCAGGCCGGCTTCGATCCCGGCCGGATTCAGGAGGCCGCCCGGCTGGTCGTCGAGAGTCCCCCGGTCAATCCCCGCCCGATCGACGAAGCGGCCATACAAGAGCTGCTCCGTGGCGCACATGCCGGCCTGATCCCCTGGGCTCAAGGTCACGTCGCATAGCCTCTGTGATCGGCCCCGGCCGCACCCTGCACTTCCACGCCACCGACACCGCACCGGAGGTGGCAGCGGAGTGGTTGATCGACCTCACCGGCAACGCCGTCGTCTGGCGCCGCGCGCATGAGAAGACCGCAGTCGCCGTGCGCGGCCCGCTGATCGGCTTACTGCCTGTCATCTACAAGCGGCGCCCCGCCCACAGCGAAGACATCGAGATCCTTGGCGATGTGCAGTTGCTCGACTTCTGGCTGGAGCGAATCAGCTTCGGGTGATCGCAGGCGATGGTCATGCCTTCGCGGTGGCACCGCCACACCGTCTTGCGGTGTGGCGAACCGGATCTCCGCCACGAACATGGCACGGCGGGTGGGAGTGGTGTAGGCGTGAAAGACCAAAAAATCGTGCCGGTGGGTGTGTAGCACGTCCTGGCCGCCCGGATTCTGGTACGCATCGTCGAGCGTGTGCTCGTTGAGTAGCTCCCCCTGGTGTTTGGCGAACTGATCGCACAGCTCGTCCGCGGTCGCGTAGTTGATGAAGTACCGGCCGCTGTTGTAGGCGTTGCCCGAGTAGAACAGCACGTACTTACCGTCGTGGCGGACAATCGCTGGCGCCTCCACGGTGTGGTCTTCGTCGGCCCGGTCCGCCCGGATCAGCGCCCGCCGGTGGGCGATCGTTGCTGTGCCGTCAATATTCAGCCGTTGGAGCCAGATCGCGGCGTTACCCTCGCGGCTGGCGCTGTAGAGCAGGTAGGGCGTGCTGTCAGCGTCGGTGAACGGCTTGGGGTCGATGGCGTCCGCATCCCCGGGTTGGCACACCAGCGGGTGCGACCCGATCGAGTGGAACGGACCGTCAGGCGCCCACGCCTGTGCGACCCCGATGCACTGGACGTGCTGGGCCGCCGAGCGGGCGGTGAAGTACAGCAGGTAGCCGTCATGGCTGCGGGGAGTGACCGCCGGCGCCCACACGCTGCCCTCACCGGCGGCGGTCTTGTCCACCCATGACGGCAGCTCGGGCATGGCGTCGTGGGGGTGGCTCCAGCCACCGGTCAGGAGCCTCGAACTCTGTACCGGAACATGAAAGTTTCGAGCTCCGTAGCGGCTGGTCGTGGAGTAGGCGTAGTAGGTGCCGTCAACCGACAGGACCGTCGGGTCCGCGAAATCGTGCGGAATCGACGGCTCAATCGGCGCTGGCCGCACCGCCCCGGTGGTCATCGCGACCACCGCCGCGACCGCCGGCACGGTCATCAGTGGGTTCCGCCAGCCGCGACCCGCAAACCGAGACATCGCCACGAAAGCTACGGCAAGCACCTTCAAGGTCAGATCGTCATGCGTGGCTGCTCGGTGGCGGGCCGACGAACAGCGGCAGCAAGCTGCGTGTCCCTTCGCTAGTCGAGGTAGCCGCGGAGCACCTGGGAGCGTGACGGCTGGCGCAGCTTGGTCATTGTCTTGATCTCGATCTGCCGGATCCGTTCCCGGGTGACTCCGTACAGGTGGCCGACCTGGTCCAGGGTCCGCGGCTGGCCGTCGGTGAGCCCGAAGCGAAGCCGAATAACGCTGGCATCCCGCTCGGGCAGCGTGGCTAGTGCCGCTCGCAGGTCGTCTTGGAGCAGAGGAAATGACACCACGTCGATCGCGGCAACGGCCTCGGAGTCCTCGATGAAGTCCCCGAACCGGGAGTCACCCTCCTCGCCGACGGTCTGATCCAAGGAGACGGGTTCCCGGGCGTACCGCTGGATCTCCAGCACCTTCTCCGGACTGATGTCCATCGCCTTAGCCAACTCTGCAGGGCTCGGCTCGCGACCCAGGTCCTGACGCAGTTCGCGTTTCCTGCGGCCCAGCTTGTTGATCACACCGACTACCTCCACCGGAATCCGGACAGTGCGGGCCTGGTCGGCCATCGCTCGGGTGATGGCTTGCCGCACCCACCAGGTGGCGTAGGTGGAAAACTTAAATCCCTTGGCGTAGTCGAACTTCTCCACCGCACGGATCAGGCCCAGGTTGCCTTCCTGGATTAGATCCAGCAATAGCACGCCGTGACCGGTATATCGCTTGGCCACCGAAACGACGAGGCGAAGGTTGGCCTCCAGCAGGTGGTTCTTGGCGCGCTTGCCATCACGGACGATCCAGCTCAGATCCCGGCGCAGTTGCGGGGCAAGCGTGTCGGTCGCGTCCTCGGTCCGGCGCACCCGCTCAGCGGCATAAAGCCCTGCCTCGATCCGTTTGGCGAGCGCCACCTCCTCCTCCGCATTGAGCAGCGCCACCTTGCCGATCTGCTTGAGGTATACCCGCACGGAATCGGCCGACAGTGTGAGCTCGGCCGCCTTGCGTCCCTGAGCTAACGCCGCTAACTCCTCCTCGTCCCAGACGAAATCGCCGGATTGCGCGACCCGGTCCATCCTGGCCGTCTTGGTCACTCGGTGTCCTTCGCAGGATGCGGCGACGACGCGCAACATCCTCACCTCCGAAATAATCCTTACCGACGTCTATCCATACGAGCGCCTCGGTCACCAAGTGGCCCGGATATCCCGGGTCGCCGGAGCGCCCCGCGCCTGTCGTCGTGCCGGAGACACCGGGACCGCGTCGTGCAGCACCGACGCGCCGAGGAACTGCGCGCGGCGCTGCTCGATCAGCAGCCGGTTGGCGTACGACCCGATCTCCTGGGCCCGGAGCACGTGCTGCACATCCGGGACGCGCAGCACGGTGTTGTGGACATCGATCAGCAGCTCGGTGTCCCTGTGCTGCTCGGGGTGGGCCCACTCATCAGCACGGGCCAGAGTGAACCACCACTCGTGATCGCAGGTGCTTAGCACAGTGGGCGTGGAGCGATGCTGGACGTCGATGTCGGTGAAGCAGCAGTAGCGGGGGTCGCACCAGCCGGGATGGATAGACCGCATCAGGCACCTCCGGAGTCTCTGTTCGTTGCGGCGACAAAGCGCCGTCGATCAGTTGACTGCGGGCTACAAACAGGGACTTTGCCGGGCGATTGTGGAACGCGTCGGCTAGCCGGATCTCTGGCGGCTCCGTTCCCGGTCCGCATCCGCTGCGCCATCGCGGCCCGGTCAGCAGCCATGCCCCGCAACAGCTCGACGTAGTAGCCAGGGCCCAGGGCGCGCTCCACCTGGATGGCCCGATGGCGGTAGTACGCGGCCTCGGCGTCGAGATCGTCCGCGCGGCGGCGGACAAGATCGTCTCCGATGGCCGTATCGCGTACCACCACACCATCAGCGACTGGTAAAACACCGGCACTGACGAGTGATACGCCGCTGGGGTTAACTCCCCGCTGTGAGTGTTGTTGACTAACCGTCATTTGATGTCCCCGGGCCGGCACTGACACTTTTCAGCCACCGGGGTCTGGGGCGGCACCGCTCCCGACCCTACTTCCCCCGAGGGGGCTGCGGGACAAGAGTGCTGATAGCGAGACTACCAGGAGACACCGACTCACCGGTAGGCCAAACGTACCCGGCTCGCCGAATCCCGAGGACGAAAATTGCTCGTCGGACAGGAGCAGGCCGGTGGACGGGATTGACTTACGGTGGCGTGAGACCTTCTCGATAGGTGTTAAAGAAAGCTTGCTCAACCCGGATTGATGAATTGTGCGGTCTGTGAATCCGGACACGTCACGGTACATCGGTGGGCGATGCGTGGCTGCTCGCTGGCGTGCTGACGAACAGCGGCAGCGAGCGGCGCAGCAAGCTGCGCCGGGCCATCGATCCGGGTCAGCTCGACGGCCGACGCCGCGGCGGGCGAGGAGGCGACGACCGGACTGCGCATCCCCGTAGAGGGTTACTGGCCCGGATCCCGGATGATCTGGCTATAGGGAGGAACCGGCGGGGTGTGCTGGTAGGACTCATGGGCGCGCAGCGGCGCGTCCCGGACCAGTTCCTCGTGCGTGAAGAGCGCGCCGGAACCTGCCTCTTGCTCCT
>JAICSB010000523.1 GCA_025937115.1 Pseudonocardiaceae bacterium
AGGCTGCGACCATCAGATCGAGCGCCTCCTTATTGAGCGAGGGTGACCAGATAGGGACCGTGTCAGAGGCCATTGAGTAGGACCTGCAGCTTCTCTTCCGGCGTCCAGCAGGCGCTCTGACCGATCGCTGCCAGCGCCATACGGCGGAATGTCGGATAGTCGAGGTTGCGCCAGCGATCGACCACGCGGCGGCTCGCGACACAGTCCCGAGCGTCAATGTGCGACCACCCACGCCACAGCAGGTCGATCAGTGCCGTCCAGTGATGAAAGTGGTGGTTTTGCGTGTGATTCGGCGTGGAAAAAGGACCCCCTTGGAGGGGTAATCGGCGTCCAAAAGGGACCCCTCTGCTGATGGGGTTCACGTTGGCTCCCGGGATGATCGGGGGTCTGGATTGGGATGCTGGTTGTGGAGACGGTCGCGAAGATACGGCGGGCCTATTTCGTGCAGGGCAAGGCGATCAAGGCGATCTGCCGCGAGCTCGGGGTGTCGCGGAAGGTGGTGCGGAAGGTTCTGCGATCCGCGGCGACCGAGTTCCGCTATGAGCGCGAGGAACAGCCGCTGCCGCGGATCGGGCCTTGGCAGGCTGAACTCGATCGGTTGCTGGTGGCGAACGAGGCCAAGCCAGGTCGCGAGCGGCTGACGCTGATCCGGGTCTTCGAGCACCTCCGTGGTCAGGGCTATGAGGGTGGCTACGACGCCGTCCGGCGTTACGCGCGTGGGTGGCAGCGCGATCGCTCTTCGACGTCGGTCGACGCGTTTGTTCCGCTGAGCTTTGCGCCCGGCGAGGCGTACCAGTTCGACTGGAGCCACGAGATCGTGCTGATCAACGGCGCGACGGTCACGGTGAAGGTCGCGCACGTGCGGCTATGCCACAGCCGGATGCTGTTCGTGCGGGCGTATCCGCGCGAGACGCAGGAGATGGTGTTCGACGCACACGACCGGGCATTCGCCTTCTTCAAGGGTGCCTGCACGCGCGGCATCTACGACAACATGAAGACCGCGGTGGAGGCGATCTTCGTCGGCCGCGAGCGCGCCTACAATCGCCGCTTTCAGCAGATGTGCAGCCACTACCTGGTCGATCCCGTGGCTTGCACGCCCGCATCGGGCTGGGAGAAGGGACAGGTCGAGAACCAGGTCGGTCTGGTGCGCGAGCGGTTCTTCACGCCGCGGCTGCGGATGAAGAGCTACGACGAGCTGAACGCCTGGCTAGTCGACCAGTGCGTCGCCTACGCCCGCGCGCACCGCCATCCCGAGATGCGCGAGCAGACGATCTGGCAGATGTTCGAGGCGGAGCGGCCGAGCCTCGTGCCGTATGCCGGGCGGTTCGACGGGTTCCACGCGGTGCCCGCCGCGGTGTCGAAAACTTGCCTCGTGCGGTTCGACAACAACAAATACTCCGTCGCGGCGGGGGCGGTCGGGCGGCCGGTTGAGGTCCGCGCCTATGCCGACCGGATCGAATTGCGTCAGGGCGGGCGTGTCGTCGGCGAGCACCCACGTTGCTTCGGGCGCGACCAGACGGTGTTCGACCCCTGGCACTACGTGCCGGTCCTTGCCCGCAAGCCGGGTGCGCTGCGCAATGGCGCGCCGTTCAAGAACTGGGTGCTGCCGGCGGGACTGGATCGGGTCCGTCGCAAGCTCGCCGGTCCCGCCGACGGCGACCGGCAGATGGTCGCCATTCTCGCCGCGGTGTTGAGCGACGGCCTGCCGGCAGTGGAGACCGCTTGTCTGGAAGCGCTGCGCGAGGGTGTCCACTCGGCCGACGTCGTCCTCAACATCCTGGCTCGCCGTCGCGATCCAGCGCCGCCGATCACGATCATGACGCCGGACGCACTGCAGCTGCGGCACCTGCCCGCCGCCGACTGCGCCCGGTACGACAGCCTCAGGAGCACCGCATGATGGAGCGCACCGAGATCCTGACCGCCATGTCCGAGCTGAAGCTCTATGGCATGAAGGCCGCGTTCGACGAGATCATCACCACGGCGGTGAAGCGCCAGCACGAACCGCAGCATATCGTCGGCGACCTGCTGACCGCGGAGATCACCGAAAAGCAGGCCCGATCCATCCGATACCAGATCACCATCGCCAAGCTGCCGCTGGCCAAGGACGTCGACGACTTCCGCTTCGACAACACGCCGATCAACGAGACGCTTGTCCGCGACCTCGCAAGCGGCAACTTCCTCGCGCACCAGCGCAACGTCGTGCTGGTCGGCGGAACCGGTACCGGCAAGACGCATCTCGCCATTGCGATCGCTCGCGCCTGCATCCGCGACGGCGCGCGTGGCCGGTTCTTCAATGTCGTCGATCTGGTCAACAAGCTCGAGGCCGAAGGCCGATCCGGACGGCAAGGCCGTCTCGCCGATTATCTCTGCCGCAAGGACTTCGTCGTCCTCGACGAACTTGGCTACCTGCCCTTTGCGCAATCCGGCGGTCAATTGCTGTTCCATTTGATCAGCCGCCTGTACGAGCAGACCTCCGTCATCGTAACGACCAACTTGGCCTTCGGAGAATGGCCGAGCATATTCGGCGATGCCAAAATGACAACCGCTCTCCTCGATCGCCTAACCCATCACTGCGACATCGTCGAAACCGGAAACGAGAGCTGGCGCTTCAAGAACCGCGCCTGAACAGCTGCCCAAAAAACCCCCGCCAAAGCTCGTCACCGGTGGGTTCACAGATCGACGCATGCGTCGATCCCCGCGCGCCGCTGCGTCAACCTCTCGACGGCCACTTAGCAGCACGCGGGTACCCTTCGTGCTACCGGCACCAGCCGTATCCAGGGGGGTCCCTTTTGGATGCCGATTGGGGGTCCCGTTCCCGTGCCGATTGACACTCACCGCCGTCATGCGAAAGATCGTCGTCATCAGCAACGCCTTGCTGCGACACAACATACCCAATCCTAAAACTACCTCGGACATGATCTGAGTTGATGACGCCGCCAATCCAGCCGCG
>JAICSB010000410.1 GCA_025937115.1 Pseudonocardiaceae bacterium
CCCGTCGAACGAGCCATCGCCAACCTGAAGACATGGCGGATCCTCTTCACGGATTACAGAAGACCACTAAAGACCTTCTTGTCCTCATTCCGGGCTGCAATCGGTCTATACTTCTTCAAGGAGGGTTTCGCATAAGCCTCCATGCTTGGCATTGTCGAAATACCTGATCAGCGCGGTCCCGATGTCGATGGCGCCCACGATCACTCGCATGCCACCGTGATTGAGTTTGTGAAGGTCGGTCAGCTCCGCCAGAGTCCGGCGAAGCGGTCCGGTCTCATAGATGCTCGTGCATGCCCATGGCGCGATCAGCATCGCAGGATTCAGCTGATACATGCCCGGGTTGCCGAACGTAGCCAGGGATCGCTCGACATCGCGCGGCATGAACGGCATCGGCATCGCCGGAAACCCCGGCACCCGGGGCAGCACTGTCAACTTGTCGCGCCACAGCGTCTCAAGCGCCGCGATGGGCTCGCCCCGGGCGCCGCCTAGAACGGCGGCAGTCACTGCACCAATCGAGATACCCGCCACCGCCGCCGGCTCGAACCCTGGCCGCTGGTCGTAGATGGCCTTGAGCACGCCGAGCTCGTAGGCGCCCAGGGCGCCTCCCCCCTGCAAGACAATCGCGGTCCGGATGTTGGCCGGGTCGGTAGGCATCGCAGCTCCCTTGACGCGTCGCACATCGTCCCCTGGGTCCGGATCAAGTCTCGGGGATACCTGCTAACAGAGACCGACGATCAGGCTGCTGATACCAGCGGGAGGTGTCGACGTTGAAGCCAGCCCCACCTGGCCCCTGGGGTTTTAATTGTGGACCTCGTGTTCTGGGAGGAGCCGCGCGGTTGGTCTTATCCTCGGCCGAGGGGGTGACCCACGGCGTCGAGCTCGTCACGGCTGAAGCCCCAACCGCGCTCCTCGTTCCACTTCCGAATAGTGTCGAGCTGCATACGGAGCGGAACGAATATGTTGTCCGGCGGTATCGCGTGCTCCGCATCCTGCGTGATCGTCTGGACGTTTTCCGTGGGGGATTACCCACTCGTGGTCCGCCGCAATCACCCGACGGCGAGCCGACGGGTACAGCGGCCCGCGGCGGCGAACAGCCTCGGACCACCCGGCTGCCGGGTCGCGGCGCCGGATGAGGAGGCTCGGTGTTGGTAGTCAGCGTCGGTAAGCTCCGTAGAATATCGCCGCACATTACGCGTTGAAAAGAAACTCCTCTGCTAGGTAGTCTGCCGGTCGATTTACGTGCGTCTACTAATTGCCGCATGGCCTTACTTCTCGGCAGGGTATGTGGTGCCGAATCGGGAATGACGCCGATGAGGTGTTGTGTCCGTGCCCGGGACCGACCGGGCACATTCCTAGGAGGATTTGATGTCTGACGCACTGAGCTTTGTGCAGATGGACGGGCAGCACGTGGAGCTGTTGCCGGCGCGTACCGTCTTATCGCTGTTCTGTGGGATCACCGGCAGCACCGGGACCAGCGGCGCCGCTGGCGCCGCTGGCGCGGCCGGCGCTGCTGGCACTGGTGGCGCGGCCGGCGCCGCTGGTGACGGTGGTGCTGGCGGCGCGAGCCCTGGCGGCGCGCCGACCGTCACCAGCAATGCGATCTTTGTCGATGGCGATCAGTGGAACACCCTCTCCGGCGCAGCTGGCGGCACCGCTGGCACTGGTGGCCCCGGTGGCGCCGCCACTGGTGGTGCTGGCTGAGTCGGGCACTGAAACCGCGTAACCGCAGCCGCGATCGGGGCGCTGGGCGATGAGGCAGGGGTGGCCAGGCACATGGTCTCCCCTGCCTTCGTATCAACTCCAGTATCGGCTACCGTCGAAATACGCGGTCCCATGCCGGCGTTTGCTGTCATCTACGTATTCGAACAACTGGCTCGCTGCTAGGTAGCCCGGCAGGATGGGTTAGGTGTGACTACCGATTGCCAGGTCAGGCGAACTGCGGGCAAGATATGTGATGTCAAATCGGTAATGCCGCCAACGAGTCGCTTTCCAGCGCCGTGGGCAGCTGAGTTGAGTGGGTCGCTAGGAACGGTGAACTGGCTAGGGGGGGCAGGGGTGGCTGGATCGCAGCCGCCCCTCCCTAGCCGGGAGTGTTGTTATCCACGTGGGATCCCGGCCGGGATGAGTCGTCGACCTCCACGGTGGGGCGGTTCCTGGTGGTGGTGTTACCGGTTACTGTGCACCCCGTCGAGCCCTCGCTGATCAACACCGCCCGAGTCAAGTTGGGGCCGGAGAAGGTGTTCTGACGCACCACGACGTTGGGCCAGTGCCGTACGTTGACCGCTTGGGCGCCGTTGTTCGCGCACTGGTTTCCCACGAACGTGATCGAGGGCACGCCGTCCGGGGCGGCGCGGTTGCCGTCCTGATCACCGGTGGCGATCAGGCACTGCGCATCCACGTTACGGCAGGTGTTACCCGAGATCACCACATCGAAGGTGGGTGGCTTGCTGTTGTCGAGGGTCTGGAAACAGTCCGGGTGCGGCGGACTGCGGTAACCCTCCGCGGCGATGTCGGAGATGGTGTTGTCGGTGATCCGATGACCGCTGCCGAAAAACCGCATGCCGTCCGCATCACCGCCGTGCCGGGACACCACCGTGTCGCTGATGGTGTTGGCGTGCACGGTGATCCGTTGGCCGGTGATGTCGATCCCGTTGCTGGCGACATGAGTCATGGTGTTGGACTCAATCGTCGAGTCGGTGCACGGATCGCAGGTGATCCCGCCCTGGTCGGTGTCATGGACGGTGTTGTTCCGCGCGGTGAGCCCGGCGCCCTCCAGCAGCACCCCACCACCACCCGCGACGGTGAAACCCTCCAGGACGACGTGATCGGCCTTGATCTGCACCTCCTGCACCGTGGCCCCATCGGCGGCGAGGGTGATCGGTGCGTCAGCGGTCCCGGATCGCGTCATCATCATGTCGGTGTCACTGAGGTCACCACCAGAAAAGCACACCGTGTCGCCCGCAGCGGCGGCGTCTAGAGCCGCTGGCACGTCATCGGCCTGGGTGATGGTGTGGGTGCACCCAGATGGCAAGGCTTGCTGGCCCTGGGCGCCCGGCGGTCCATGTCCCGAGGACGAGGTGGTGCACCCGGCGACGACGAGCAGCAGGCCCAGCAGCGGGATCAACCAACCCGGCACCGTCCTGGCGACCCATCTCACCGCGGCGGCGACGCGGTCAGCCAGCCGCGGGACGACCTCGCGCTGAGGGTCCGACGTAGGGATGAGCCGGAGAGTCATGAAACCGACACTACGTGCACCCGCGTTCAGCCTCGGACACGGCGTGAAGCTGGCTGCTGCGAGCAGCGTCGCAGTGCATGTACCACCGCGGCGCCGGCCATGCCACTGCGCGAAGCCGTCCCCTGTGGGGATTGTGGCAATCCCTTCGTCGACCGCTGGCCCTCTGCTGTTCACGTTCGGGAAGCACTGTCGACGGCGTGCAGCCAGCGCCCGTTCGCGGCACTCGCCGCCTCCGGCTCGTCGGCAACGCCGTGGGTGCGTTCCTGCTGGGCAGCGTGGCTCTCGCCGGATGCAACTACCCGGCGATCACCGGAGGGGCCAACCCGATGGCTGGCTCGGCGTCATCAGACCCAGCCGCGGCACCGGCACAACCAACCACCGTAGATCCACCAGCTGTTGTCCCACCAGCGGTGGCCACACCCGCGCCGGCAGCTGTGCTACCTCAACCCGAACCAGCGACGATTTGCGGTGACAACGACTACCGCAACGCGGACGGAAACTGCGCCCACCAACCCACTCCGATGGTGACACCCTCCGAAGCGGCCGCGCCGCCGGCGAGCTCG
>JAICSB010000554.1 GCA_025937115.1 Pseudonocardiaceae bacterium
CGCCCCGGAACCACCCCACGAGAACGACACACAACAGCCTTGACTTCTATAGGAGCATCACCGAACTCCGCGCGGCAGGAGTGCGCGGACGACTCACACCACTGGACCCACCACCCAAGCCGGTCAAGCGCTCCACCCGGCGCCGCCAAGACGCCCCAGACCTACCCCGCCGACCCATCGAGCACCGCACCCTCGGTCGGGTCTTCGCCGGGCGCTACCGGCCGTCGACGTTCCTGACCCTGACCCTGGACTCCTACGGCCGCGTCGACACCGAGGGGGCCGCAGCCGACCCCGATCACTACGACTACCGGCGGGCTGCCCGCGACGCGATCCACTTCCCCGCGTTGCTGGATCGGTTCTGGCAAAACACCCGGCGCTGCGTCGGCTGGGACGTGCAGTACTTCGGCACCGTCGAACCCCAAAAACGCGGCGCCCCGCACTTCCACGCCGCGATCCGGGGTGCGATCCCTCGCGTCGAGCTGCGGGCCATCACCGCCGCGACCTATCACCAGGTCTGGTGGCCGGCCCATGACCAGCTCGTCTACACCGACGAGCGGCTACCGGTCTGGGACACCCGCGCCAAGGCCTTCACCGACCCCGACACCGGCACACCACTGCCCACCTTCGATCAGGCCTGCCAGGACCTGGTCGAGCCCGCGCACGTGGTCCGGTTCGGGACCCAAGTGCACGTCAAAGGCATCTTGGGCGGTACCGAAGAAGCAGGTCGTCATGTTGGCTACCTCACGAAATATTTGACGAAATCTGTAAGCCAAGCGGCCGGGCTCGGCGAACACTCCACCGACGCCCACCGCGACCACGCCCACCGGCTCCACGCCGAACTCCGGATCACCCCCTGCTCGCCCCGCTGTGCGGTGTGGCTGCTCTACGGCATCCAACCCCACGGCGCCCGACACTCCATCACGCCCGGACGGTGCAAAGGCAAGGCCCACAAACCCGAACACCTCGGCATCGCCGGGCGGCGCGTGCTGGTGTCGCGGAAGTGGTCGAACGAGACCCTGGATGACCACCGGGCCGAGCGCGGCGAATTTGTTCGGCAACTCCTCGAAGCCGTCGGCATCCAACCCGCTCACGGTCCCGACGACGGACCTTACCGGTGGGAACGCCCCGCACCCGCCGACCCCGACGTCCCACCCCGGCCCGTGCTGCTGCTCCGTGCCGTCGCCGAACGGCAGCGATGGAAAGCCGAATACACCGCCGCGCAACTCGCCGCGAGCGGTTCACCACCCGAGAACCGTTCGGCAATCGAGGAGGCAGCGTGATGGGCGACGTAGCGAGGATCGATCTGTTGTGGACGGTCGATGACGCGGCGCTGTATCTCCGCGTGCCGGTAAAGACGCTTTATCAGTGGAAGTGGCGGGGCGAGGGTCCGCCGGTTCGCAAGGTCGGCAGGCATCTTCGGTACGACCCGGCTGAGGTTCGGAACTGGTTTGCTGGCCTTGGCTCCGAGGTGGCCTGACGTCATGGGCCACATCGAGGATCGCTGGTGGAAGGTCGTCGCGGACCCGGTGACGAGGAAGCGAGCCCGGGTCAAGGCGGCGCGGCACGGCACGGGCCAGCGTTATCGGGTGCGCTACCTCGACCCCGAGGGCCACGAGCGCAGCGTGAGCTTCCCCGACCGCCAGAAGAAGGCGGCAGAGGACTTCCTCGTCAGAGTCGAGGGCGATAAGCGCCAGGGGACCTACATCGACCCGAAGGCGGGCAGGCTTACTTTCGGCGGATTCGTGCGAACTTGGCTCGATAGTCAGACGTTTGATGCCTCCACGCGGAACAGCGTGACGTGGCGGCTCAACGCGCAGATCCTACCGTTTTTCGAACGACGTGAGCTCGGATCGATCAGGCCCACCGACGTCCGGGCGTGGATCCGGGGCATGCAGGAACACAACGTGGCCGCGAGCTACCAATCGGGCTGCTTCGCGCACCTGTCCTCAATCCTCAGCGCGGCCGTTGATGACAAGTTAATCCGGGAGAACCCGTGCCATGCCCGGACAGTGGTCCGACCTCGGCCCGTCTTACAGAAAGTTGTGCCTTGGTCGCGTGCTCGGGTCAACGCGATGCGATTGGCGCTGGCCGACCGCTACAAGATCGCTATTCCGCTCGGCGCTGGTTGTGGGCTGCGGCAGGGGGAGTTTTTCGGGCTTGCTCCAGAGGATCTCGACCGCGAGGGCCTGGTCGTGCATGTCGTTCGGCAAGTGCGGATCATCGACGGTCAGCAGGTGTACGCCCTGCCCAAGCGCAACAAGACTCGGGACGTCCCGCTTCCGCGCAGTGTGTTACGGCTGCTCGATGAGCATATGGAGCGCTTCCCGCCTGTGCCGGTGACGCTGCCGTGGCGCATCCCGAGTGGGGATCCCGTCACGGTGCGCTTGATCTTGACCACTCCCGTGGGTGGAGCGCTCCTGCGCAGCCGCTTCAATGATCGGGTCTGGGCACCGGCCAGGAGGGCGGCCGGTATCACTCACCCGACCCGGCAGGACGGGACGCACGCGCTACGGCACCACTACGCCTCGGTGTTGCTCGATGCAGGGGAGAACATCAAGGCCCTGTCGGAGTACCTCGGCCACCACGACCCCGGCTTCACCCTCCGGACCTACACCCACCTCATGCCGACCAGCACGGCCCGAACCCAACGCGCGATTGACGGTCTGTTCGGTGATGGGGAAGCGGACGTTGACGGCCCAGTGACGGCCCAAGACCACGATACGGGCCTCTGATCAGCGACAACGGCTGTATCCGGCTTACAGGCCAGCTCGTCCGC
>JAICSB010000469.1 GCA_025937115.1 Pseudonocardiaceae bacterium
CGGCTACCCGCTCGCCGAATTGCGTGAGTACATCGACTGGCAACCCTTCTTCAACTCCTGGGAGATGAAGGGAAAGTACCCCGATATTCTCAACAACCCCGCGTCGGGTGAGGCTGCGCGCAGACTCTGGGAAGACGGCCAAGCGATGCTCGACAAGCTGATCAGCGAGAACTGGATCAGTGCGTCCGGTGTGATCGGGCTGTTTCCGGCCAGCATGGTCAACGGCGACGACATCGAGGTCTACACGAACGAGGGCTGCACCGAGGTACTCGCGACGCTGCACGAGGTGCGTCAGCAGTCCGAGCACCGTCCGGGTGTCCCGCACCGCTCGCTCGCCGATTTCATTGCTCCCAAGGAGACCGGCCTACACGACTATGTCGGTGCCTTCGCAGTCACCGCCGGTCTCGGAATTACCGACAAAATCACGGAGTTTAAGGCCGCACTCGACGACTACAGCGCGATCCTGTTGGAGTCACTCGCCGACCGGCTGGCCGAGGCGTTCGCCGAGCGGTTGCATGAACGTGTCCGCACCGAGTTCTGGGCTTACCAGCCCGGCGAGAAGCTCGACAATGAGTCCCTGATCAAGGAGCGGTACGTCGGTATCCGGCCGGCGCCGGGCTACCCGGCGTGCCCCGAGCACACCGAGAAGCAAACGATCTGGGAGCTGCTCGACGTCGAGGCCAACACCGGCATCGAATTGACCGAAAGCATGGCTATGTGGCCGGGCGCAGCCGTCAGCGGGCTCTACTTCTCGCACCCGCAGTCGCAGTACTTCGTCGTGGGTGCTATCGGTCGCGATCAGGTCGAGGACTACGCGAAGCGTAAGGGTTGGACGGTCGCCGAGGCCGAGCGGTGGCTCTCACCTAATCTCGGCTACCGGCCCGACAACGAGTAGCGTGTCGGCGGATTACGTCAAGATCGGGCACGGCTCCGCTTGACGGTGACGTCTGGCTGTTGTAGCGGGTAATGGCAGGCGGCTTGATGGCCCTGGTCGCTGAACTGGCGCATGGGCGGTTCCTCCGCGGCGCACTTGTCGGTGGCCAGCGGGCAGCGAGTGCGGAACCGGCAACCGGACGGCGGGTTCATCGCCGACGGCAGCTCGCCGCGCACTCCCGCGTTGTCCTTGCGCTGTTCACGCTCGGGGTCGGCGAGCGGGATCGTATCGATCAAGCCTCGGGTGTAGGGGTGCGCCGGGGACGTGTACACCTGCTCGGCAGGACCGATCTCGACGAGCTTGCCAAGGTACATCACGCCGATGGTGGTGGACAGATATCGCACCACGGACAGGTCATGGGAGATGAACACGTAGGTCAGCTGATGTTCGCGCTGAAGGTCGCGCATCAGGTTCAGGATCTGCGCCTGCACCGAAACGTCCAGTGCCGACACTGGCTCGTCGGCCACGATCAGCTTGGGGCGCAGGGCGAGCGCACGCGCCAGGCCGATGCGTTGACGCTGCCCACCGGAGAATTCGTGGGGGTACTTGTCCAGCGCTGCGCTGGGCAGTCCGACCTCGTCGAGGAGCTTGGTGATGGCTTTTTCCTGTTCGACGGCGGATCCGCGATGTTGGATGGCCAATGGCTCGCGCAGGATTGAACGCACACGCATGCGCGGATCCAGCGATGCGTAAGGGTCCTGGAACATCAGCTGGAAGTCTCGCCGGCGCTTGCGTAGCTCGCGGTGGGACTTGCCGCTGATCTCGGTGCCATCGAATGTGACTGAACCCGATGTCGGCGTGTCCGCGGCCACGAGTAGCCTGCCGATGGTGCTCTTGCCGCAGCCTGATTCGCCGACGAGACCGAAGGTCTCTCCGGTGTGGACGGTGAACGATACATCCGCCACTGCGCTGACTGCACCGATTTTCCGTTGCAGCACACCATTGGAGGTAACCGGAAAGGTGCGTACCAGGTTGCGTACCACCAGCAGTGGTGCAGTTTCCTCGGTGACAGCGAGGGGGGTGTGTGGGTTGGGTGTGGCTTGCTCCTTCGCGCCGAGGGGATGAAAGCAGGCAAACGGGTGCCCGTTGCCGGTGAGCTCCGGCTCCTGATCCCGACATTCTTCGGTGGCATAGGCGCACCGCGCGGCGAACCGGCAGCCCTGCGGAGGGTTCGACAGGTCAGGTGGCAGGCCGGGAATCGCGTAAAGCCTGCGGTCGGCGTCCACATTCTCCGGTAGCGCACGAAACAGTGCCTCAGTGTAAGGATGCCGTGGGTTGGCGAACAGCTCCCGCGTCGAGCTGGTCTCCACGATCTTTCCGGCGTACATCACCGCCACCCGGTCGGTGTATCCGGCGATGACACCGAGGTCGTGGGTCACCAGGATTACCGCCATACCGAGGCGCGCACGCAGATCATCGATGAGTTCGAGGATCTGCTTTTGGATGGTCGCATCGAGTGCCGTTGTCGGTTCGTCGGCGATCAGTAGTTCCGGTTCGCAGGCCAGCGCCATCGCGATCACCACGCGCTGGCGCATCCCACCGGACAGCAGGTGTGGGTAGGAGTCCAACCGCTCCTTGGCACGCGGCAGCCCGACCAGGTCAAGCACCTCCGCGGCGCGCTCGCGCGCCTGTGCCCGGGTCACGTCGCGGTGCAGCAGAACTGTTTCCGAGACCTGGTCGCCAATGGTCATGCACGGGTTCAGCGACGTCATCGGATCCTGGAAGATCATGCCGATCCGATTGCCGCGGATCTTGCGCATACCGGCTTCGTCGAGTGTGGCGAGGTCGGTGTCGCCAAGCGTGATGGAGCCGCTGGTAACGCGTCCACCAGGGGGCAACAGGCGAATGATAGACAGCGCGGTCATGGTCTTACCGCAGCCGGACTCGCCGACGATGCCGAGACTCTCGCCTTTGCTGACGGTCAGCGAAACGCCACTTACCGGGTGCACCGTGCCGTTGCGCAACGCGATGTCCGTGCGCAGATCGTCAAGAGTGACGACAGAACTCACCGGGATCACCTTTTCTGCAACCGAACGTCGAACGAATCTCGTAAAGCATCGCCGATGAGGTTAAACGCGACCACCACGAGTACGATCGCCAGACCTGGCGGGTAGATCAACCACCAGTAGCCGTCGTAGGTGTAGCCGATGCCGTTGGACAGCATATCCCCCCAGTTCGCGGCTGGCGGCGGTATGCCGAGGCCGAGGAAGCTCAGCGTGGCCACGATCAAGATTGCATCGGCCACCTGGAAAGTCGCGTTCACCACCACGGTGCCGATAGCGTTCGGCGCGATGTGCCGGAGGATCGCGCGCAACGGGCCGCCACCCATGAGCCGAACCGATGTCACGTAGTCCCTGGTGCGCAACGTCAATGCCTGA
>JAICSB010000132.1 GCA_025937115.1 Pseudonocardiaceae bacterium
CGATCGGCTTGCCGGTCTCCAGCACCAGCGCCACCGCACCCTGCTTGAAGTCCTCGTCGAACTTCGCATACTTCGACTTCCTTGCCATCGCCAACCATCTCCTTTTGGGGCGATGTCTTCACGCTACGAGGGGAAACCCAGAGCAGGACGACGATGTGGGCGATGCCGAAGCCACCGGCCCAGCGCCAACGGGCGCTGTCAGTGGCGTGCGTGCTCGCTCGGGTGTCCACGCGCGGGGCGGGGATGGCTGCCTAGGCCATGACGACCTCCTAAGGTCAGATATTTGGGTGCGCCTCAGCGTCGTCGTCGCCGAGCACTCACGGATCGGGCGCGTTCCCAACAAAACCGGGAAGATCTCCCGACCCCTTCCCGATCGTCGCGCCGGACGCGCGCGCAGAGGGATGGTCAGCTGGGACGACGCTCCTCGGTATCAGCCGGTTCGTCGCGGTCGGCAAGGCGCTCTGCGGGCCTCTGCAGTCCGCCGTTGGTCATGCGGCCGTAGCCGTGGTCGGCTAGTGCGGTCCCGTCGCTGGGCTTTGGCGGCGTGCCGCGGTGTTCATGGGACCGGTCCGAGCGGTGCGGCGGTCTGGTGGACTGCGGCCCGCGGTCGAGTCGAGGCGCCGGTGCGCGACTGGACGGTGATGACGGCTGCCTCGACGGGGTGAGGGTCACACGGGTGTTCCCCGCAGCACGATCGCCTGCAGTAGCTGCTCGTGGTGGTGTTGAACGCCGAGGAATTGGAGACCCAGTGTGGGTGCGGGCCCGTCGCAGCGGCGCCATCCCACCCGTGCCCGGAGCACGGCCAACGTCCCGTCGAGCATCATGGTCACCTGCACCGAGGTTCCCATGGCGGGCGGCGGAATGGAGGCCGGTTCGCCGGGGAAGCGCAACCGGGCACCACGCATGGCGAGGTCCTCGGTCATGCAGGGCACGTCGTGGCCGTCCCACTGCAGCCGGGCCTGCGACTCGAAGCTCACCCGCTGGCCCAGTCGCCGGTCGTAGAGGATGACCGAGCCGCTCGCCACCGGCTGCCGCCGGCCGGCGGTGTGCACGCGCGGGGTCTCGGCCGTCGCTGTGCACGCGCCCCGGCTGGAGGTCACCTCCGGCTCGTGCGGGGGCCGGACGGGCTGCGACCTCGGCGTCGGGACCCCTGGCTGGGTGTGCTGGGTCTCCTCCCCGGTCTCGGGTCGCCGCCAACCCGGGTGACTGCCAGGATCGCCGAGTCCGATGCCGTTGCCCTGCTTGGGGTCGGTGAGACTTTCGAGGGTGGCCGCGTCCTCGCAGTCTTCCCGGTCATCGGGCTGTTCGGGGGCTTGGGCACCGGCAGGCAGCATCTCGGTGTCGGCCTCCGCCTGTTCCACAACCGCGTCGGAGGCGGCGCGTGGGTCGGGTTGGACAGGGGGCCGGCGCTTCAGCCTGAGCAGAAGGACTCGGGTGGCGCCGAGGGCGACGCCGGTCATGGCGATGATGATGGCGACCGCCAGCAGGCTTCCGCTGACCGTGGTCGGGGGTCCCGCGCTGGTGGTCGCACCCGGAGTGGACGCGGAGGTGTCGCCTCGGTTACGGGTCACGGCCGGTGGCCTGGATCGCGACGTGTGCGTCGTGGACGTCGCGGGCTGAGTGGTTGTCGTGGGCCCGCTGGTCTGCGCCAGCCGGATACGATCCCCGGCCATGACATGCCACACGAGGCACGACTGCATGCCCAGCAGGGTGGCGAGGGCCACGATCACCATCGTGCACCGCAGCTGGTGCCCGCGGCGGCGCGACCATCGCCGAGCGTGGCCGATCGCCCACCTGGTGGCGGGCAGCGGGCTCGGCCTTCGTCTGTTGGTCAGGCGAGGTGTCCCGGCGTGGGGGGTACTGATGATCGCCACGACCGCACCTCCCTGGGAACCGCTCCGCCGCGTTGGATGGCGACACCAACTAGCCCATCGGCAGGAGCGGCTGGCACCTGAGTGGCCCGGGCGCGATCGGCGGCCCGGGTCGCGGACCCGTCACCCCTGGACCGGTGCGACCCGCCGGTCGCGCCAGCGGACCACTCCCTGGGTGACCGGACCGTCGCCGCGGGGGGCTTGCGGTCAGTAGGGCCCGTCGCTGCGGTCGCGGTCCGAGGGTGGGCTGCCGGCTCCGTGGCGGTGTCTGGGCAGCGGGCATCGTGGGCGGCGACCAGTAGGGCCGTGGTCTCTGGTGTCGAGGCGGGTCGGCCGAAGAAGAATCCCTGCACGAGCCGGCAGCCGGCCTCGTCCAGCTGCAGCAGCTGGTCGGTGTTCTCGACGCCTTCGGCGACGACGTCGAGATCCAGCCCTTGGAAGAGACCGATCACTCCCGCGACCAGGCGCGTGGTGCGAGGTGCCGTGGCCACCTCTGCGATCAGACTGCGGTCGAGTTTGACGGTGTTGACGTCGAAGTGGCTGAGGTATCCCAAGGACGCCTGGCCTGCTCCGAAGTCGTCGATGGCTACCCGGACTCCCAGTTCCCGCAGCTGCGCGATCTGCGCGCTCGCGGCGTCGACGTCGTCGATCAGCGCCGACTCGGTGATCTCCAGCTGCAGAGCGTGCGAGGGCAACCCTGTCTCGTTGAGGACACGCGAGACATCTGCGGACAGGTCACGCTGGGCGAACCGTGTCGCCGAGACGTTGACCGAGATCGTCAGCGGTCCCAGGTCTGTGGACCACAGCTGAGCCTGCTTGGCTGCGACGCGAAGCACGTGCCGATCGATCGCGGTGATGGCGCCGGTGCGCTCGGCGGCGGGGATGAACTCTGCAGGACTGATGTAGCCACGGCGCGGGTGATGCCACCGCGCCAAGGCCTCCAGCCCGGTGACCCGGCGGTCTGCCAGCCGGACCACCGGCTGGTAGAAGACCTCGATCTCACCCCGGTCGATGGCGCGCAGCACCTGTCCGGACACCAGCGTGTCGTACAGCTCAGCCCTCATCGGCTCTCCCCGCCCGCGCACCAGCCACGCCACCAGCAGCCCGACGATCGCGAACATGACCAGACGAAGCAGCCAACCCTGCACCGGCTGTTCGACCTGACCGGCGACGTCGGCGGGAAGCACCGGCCCGGCCAACAACCCCGCCGCCAAGACCGACGTAGCCGCACCCGGCCAGGAGAACCGGACCGCGCCGAGAACGATCGGGACGTAGAACAGGTGGGGAGCCGCGCTGTGAGAGCCGCCAGCCGCAATGCAGGACGCGTAGGCCCCCGCGAGGCCGACAACGACGGCCAGCAGCGCTAGCACATCGCTGGACCTGCTGTAGAGGACGAAGAGAGCCTGCGCGATGCAGCGCGAACGGATCGCACCGCGGGCGATGACCGTGGGCATGAATGACTCCCCGCGAAGATGCGTTCAAAGGGGACAAACCCCGACACCCACTCCATCGGCCACCGCCCCCGCCGCCTGAGACCTTTCACCGGCCCCCCGGGCTCAACCAGCGGCCGCACGCGACGAACGCCAGTAACCCCTGACCGTCCGCAGGACGATCGCCACGCGGAGCGTGACGACAACGGGATCCTCAACCGGTATTCGATCAGTTTGGGACGCCCACGACCGCCGGTTGATCCGCAGCCTGTAATACGACACCGAGCACGATGTTGGGGACCTGCGTCGTGGCTGCGCCACGTTCGGCGTGGAGGACTTCTCGCGGGTCTCTCTCCGCTGCTGACTCAGGCCTGTTCCGCCCGACGGCCGAGGCTGATCGCCAGCGCCACCAGGAACACGACGAAGACCAGCGGGATCGGGTCGATGCCGAAGAAGGAGCCGAACAGCCCCAGCAGCGGCCAGAGCGCGAGCATCCACCGCGGCGCCAGTCCCACGCTCCACGTGCCGGCGGCGACCAGGGCCAGGCCGATCATCAGTCCGAGCGCGCACAAGGGATAGGCCGGTCCCCAGATCAGCTCGGAGCCCTCGGAGCCAGGACGCGTCGGTCCGGGCGCCGGGGTGTGCGGTGATGGTGGTCATCGCTGGTCCGGTGTCGTGCGTGAAGTGACCTCAGGGATGGAGTTTCCGTAGCTGTAGGTGGGCGCCGTCGTCGTTGTAGCCACGCCAGGCGGCCACTGCACGTCCTGCGCCCTGCACGAAGGCCTCGGCCGCGGAGGCGTCGACGTGGGCAGGGGAGAGGCGGTGTGGGGGCTGCCAGTTCTGTCGAGGACGGCGGTAGGCCGCCTCGATGTAGTGCGACGACGGGTCTTCTTCTCGGGTCCAGGACAGCACCCGTGACCCGTCGGCGCCGACGGTGATGTCGACGTACGGCGGGACCGTCTCGGCCGGGTCGCTGGGTGCAGCGACCTGCGTGACCGGTGACCATGGATGTCCGATCGGATGGTCGGCGACGACAACCTGTCCGTCGGGGCGGACCCACGCCGCTGTGCTGTGGCCGAGCGGGCCGATCGCCACGACCGGTTCGGAGGAGGTCATGATCTGGTCGAGTGCGGGGTCCAGGGTGTGGGGCGGGGTCCAGCTATGGCCGAGGCGCCGTGTCGCGGCCTGGGGCCGGAAGATCCCGTCGGGCTCCAGCGACGACCAGACGGCCGTCATGTCGCCTCGGTCGTCCATGGCGACCTGCGGTGGTTCCGCGTGCGCTCCGATCTCCTTACGCGGCATCCACCCGTCGGTCGAGCGTCGAACGGCGAAGACATGGGCGAACTGGGTGTAGATGACGACCGCACGGCCGTGGTCGCCGACCGCGCACACCGGCGAGCGCGCCTCCACCGGAGAGAGGTTCGCGATCCCGTGCCACCGGTGCCCCGACGGACGGAACCGCGCCTGGATCCGGGACGCGCCGGAGTCGTCGGCACCCCACAGCCAGCTCACCAGCACCGCACCTCCATGGCTGACCGCAAGGTCCGTCTCGAACGCGCCGTGCGCGCTCGAGCCTTGGCTGGCGACCGGAGCCGACACGGGGAACGGCCTGGACCACGTTCCGCCGAGGACTCGCCGTGACGCCATCACCTGGGGTCCCCATCCGGGGATGTGACGGGTCCAGATCGCGGTCACCGTGCCGGACCCGTCGACGCCTACCTTGGGGGCGGTGCCCTGTCCCAGACGCACTGGTTGCCCCCAGACGCCCGCCGCGCTCTGCCGAATCGCGATGATGGCGTTCAGGGTCCGCCACAGCACCGTCGTGTTGCCGACGGGGTCGACCACCACGTCGGGCCGGCTGATGCTCCGG
This sequence comes from Pseudonocardiaceae bacterium, assembly GCA_025937115.1. The sequence continues at coordinate 5,172 of JAICSB010000132.1, forward strand.
CTCAGCGCCAGGTCGATGACCGGTCCCCACGTCGCTGGTCCCCGGGTGCCTGGCTGCCCGGCGGCCGCCCCACTGGGCAGCACCAGTGCCGCCGCGACCAACAAGGCGCAGGCGCCTTGCACGACTCGAGGATGCATGGCCACGGTGATCTCCCTCGGCTCTGTACCGAGTGACCCCCGGGCTGTCACTCCACCAACAACCATTGTGCGCGGGGGATCTCGAGGTCCGCTAGGTTCGAAGAGCCTGGCCCGGACCACCAACGGCCCAGGTAATCCCGAATGTCGGCACTGTCCGGCCGTACCCGGACGAACACGCGGATGATCTTGCCCCCGAGGGCGACGTGCGCATCATCGCTGGCGAGGGCGCGCTTCTCGATATTGCTGGACGTGCCTGCACCGCTGGAGGCGGCGGTGCGCGAGGGGCGTGTCCGTGCTGGGGGCGGAGGCGCACACACGACGACGTCGGTATCGACGCCTTCTACATGATCGCCATCGCGCAACGACCGCCCGGGCACGCTGCCTGCACTTGCACCGACCATGAGGCCTTCCGGCCGGGTTGGCGTCCGCAGACGCGCGAGATGGCCCCGATCCTGGACTGAGCCGAACAGCGGCGCAGCGTCACCGTGGACGCCAACAGATGGGAACAGGTGACTTCGCCGGACGCCGGCTGCGGTGTCGCGGCCCAAGGGGTCCGCCGTTGCCTGTCGGGGCATGAGAAACCGCCCTCCGGCGTCCATGCCGGAGAGCGGTCTTGAGGGTGTGCGTACCCCACGACCGGTATCGGCAGCCCGATGGCCACACCTGAGGAAATGCCGCGCCCCGGTCTGTACCACGGGCTGCTTCCCGCGAGAGTGCGGGAGAGATATCAGCTAGCCGGTCCGTCGGCCCTTCCCCGTCCATGCCCGTTGGCGGGGCGCGGTTGATCGTCCTATTTCGTGTGCTGGTCGCTCGTGGGTACAACGCTGCCCCGACCCCAGGTGCGGGTCCACCAGGCCTCCCACTGGTGGCGGTCGGTGGTGGGTCTGGCGAGGAGATAGCCCTGGGCCTGGTCCACGCCCAGGGTGGCCAGCGTGTCCATCTGCTCTTCGGTCTCAACGCCCTCGCCGGTCACGGTCGCTCCGACATCGAGGGACAACAAGACCAGGGCGGTGACCAGGGAGCGGCGGGCGCGGTCCTCGTGCAGGTGCGCGATCAGGGCCCGGTCGAGCTTGACGATGTCGGGGCTGAGTTGCAGCACGTGGGACAGGGAGGCGTAGCCGGCGCCGGTGTCGTCGATGGCGAAGCGGACACCGCGTGCACGCAGGGACGACAGGGCGGCGTTGAGGTCACCGTAGTCCGGGACCCGGGCGTGTTCGGTGATCTCGATGACCAGCCGGGACAGTGGCACCCCAGACCCGGTGAGGCGGTCCCGGAAACCGTCGTCCATGAGGAGCTCGGGGCTGGCGTTGACCGACAGGTACACCGGCTCCGGTATCGAGGCCAGCAGGCCGAGGGCGGCGGTGAACGTGAACTCATCGAGCTGCCTGGCCCGGCCCGCGACCTGCGCGTCGCCGAACCAGGTGTCGGGGCTGCGGGCGTCGCGGAAGCGGGCCAGCGCCTCGACTCCGGTGAGCCGACCCGAGGTAAGGTCCACGATCGGCTGCAACGCCATGTCGACGCCCCGGGTCGCCAGCACCTCGGCGACCCGTTGACGAGCCGCCACCACGCCGGCGCGGGCCTGCCGGTCGTCGCCGAGCAGGCGGCGGGTACCGCGAAACCCGACGACGTGCCCCTTCCGATCCCGTATCGGCGCGGCGGAGCCTTGCAGGGTGACCGTGGAACCATCCCTGTGTGCCCAGGTCAGCTCGACGTCGTCCCACCCCGAGGCCAGCCGCCGTGCCTGCGCGTGGATGGCCCGGGCCGCGGACCGGTCCACCTCGTCGCCCAGGAGATCGAACAACGACATCCCCAGCAGCTCCTCCGGCCGGTACCCCAGGACCTGAGTGACCGCCTCGTTGGAGTAGGTGAGGTGGTCTGAGACGTCGGTCTCCCACACCCAGTCACGCGAGGTAGCAGCGGTCGCGGCCACGACCTGCGCACCCCGGTCCATCTCCGTGCGGGCGGCCAGGAAGGCCCACGCCAGCACCGCACCGGCACCCACCGCGAACGCGAACCACGCCAACGCGAGGACCACGCATCTGCTCCGGGCACCGTGCACGTGCAACTCGGCCACGAGCACCACGACCGACCACCCGAGCAGGAGCGCCACCGTGATGGCGAGCGTCGCGGCCAGGCGAGGCAGCCAGCGCGAGGACGCCATGCGACGTTCCCTTTCAGCCGGTGAAGGTCGCCGCGACCAGCACTCCGGGTAGGAGACGACCGGCCAGGCCCTCCATGATGCAACTTCCTCTACTTTCTCCGGGTGGGGCGACGACTCCCACAGGTGCCGCCGACAAGGAGTCGGGTTCACCCCGTCCCTGAGGACATGACCTCGTGACTCGGCACTACTCGTGGGTGAGGGGGCACCCGCAAACCGCGAAGGTGCCCGGTTGTCGCCGGTCGGCGACATCGGCCACGTCCGGTTGGCGAAGGGCTGATGAAGGGCTGATGAAGGGCTGACCCAGGCTGCACGTTACTGGTGCTTGCCGGTCGGGCAGGTGAGGGGATGTCGACCCAGTCTTTTTAGTCTGGGATATCCGCGGGCTTCCCAGCCCAGCGGCGCCCGACACAGTGGCCGCCTGCTCTCGGTTCGGGACTCTCTTGGGGGAGTCTTCGGGAAGGGAATCGTGAATGCCTCCTCACCCAAGCATGGGCGCCCCGGTGAACCGGCTTCGCCATCGCCATGGGGCCGGGCTGC
>JAICSB010000150.1 GCA_025937115.1 Pseudonocardiaceae bacterium
GGCAGGACTGGGCACGCTGGTCGCGGGCAGCGGTCACGCATCCAGGTGCATGCCGGCACGCAACCCACCAGCTGTGACGCTCAGTACTCAAAAGTCGAGACAAGTCACCCCATCCCCCCACTGGGAATCGCTGGACACCTACGGAGTGTTACAAATGGGGTGAAAATAGCGCGGTAGCAGCCGGGTTCCGCCTCCAAGCTGCCCTACCCTGGCTCGCGCATCATGCGGGATATGGCCACCATGGGGACATGACGGTGTCGGGGTTTGTCCGCGGTGTGGCTGAATTTGATCGGCGGGTGCGGTCGGTGCGGGCGGAGCAGTGGGGCAACTCGACGCCGTGCACCGAGTGGGACGTGCGAGCGCTGGTGAACCACGTGGCGACTGAGCAGCTGTGGGCGCCGCTGCTGCTTGACGGGGCCACCGTCGAGGACATCGGGGATCGCTTCGATGGCGATCAGCTCGGCGACGATCCGGTAGCGGTCTGGGCGAGCGCCGCCGCCGCGGCGCGCGAGGCGTTCGCGGCGCCGGGTGCGCTGCGGCGGTCGGTCGAGCTGTCCTACGGGCGCCGTCCGGCCCAAGGGTACTGCCAAGAGATGACGATGGACCTGACCGTGCACGCCTGGGACCTGGCCCGGGGGATCGAGGCTGACGAGCGGCTCGATCCAGAACTGGTCAGCGACGTATTGGCGTTCATCGAGCCGCAGGTCGAGCAGCTGGCCGGGAGCGGGTTGTTCGCCCCACCGGTGGCCGTGAGCGACGACGCCGATGCCCAGACCCGGCTGCTGGCCCTGCTCGGGCGGCGGCCATGATACGCGCGGCGGCCCGTGGACTAGTGCGGGAGTCCGTAGACTAGAAGGTGCAGCCAGTCCGGCAGCTTGATACTCGTCAGCACCCTGGAGTCGCAGGTGGGCAACGAAACGCCCCGGCATGACCCCGACCACAAGCGCCCAGACGCCCACAGCTCAGACGACCAGTGTCCCGACGACTTCGGGGGACCGCGGGAAGAATGCGGTGTCTTCGGCGTCTGGGCCCCCGGCGAGGAGGTCGCCAAGCTGACCTACTTCGGCTTGTACGCCCTGCAGCACCGCGGCCAGGAGGCCGCCGGCATCGCGGTGTCCGACGGCTCGCAGGTGCTGGTCTTCAAAGACCTCGGCCTGGTCAGCCAGGTGTTCGACGAGCAGGTGCTGTCCAGCCTGACCGGACACATCGCGGTCGGGCACTGCCGGTACTCGACCACCGGCGCGTCCATCTGGGAGAACGCTCAGCCGACGTTTCGCACCACGGCCACCGGATCCGGTCTGGCGCTGGGGCACAACGGCAACCTGGTCAACACTGCCGAACTGCTGAAACTCGCCCGCAAGACCGGCGCGCCCACCCGCAACGGGGCGACCACCGACTCGGACCTGATCACCGGGCTGCTGGCCACCGGCGCCGCGGACACCGGCATCGAGAACGCCGCCCAGCGGCTGCTGCCCCAGTTGCGTGGCGCCTTCTCGCTGGTCTTCTGCGACGAGAGCACGCTCTACGCCGCGCGCGACCCCCAAGGCGTCCGCCCGCTGGTGCTGGGCAGGTTGGAGCGCGGCTGGGTGCTCGCCAGCGAGACCGCCGCGCTGGACATCGTCGGCGCCAGCTTCGTCCGCGAGGTCGAGCCGGGGGAGCTGCTCGCCATCGACGCGAGCGGCCTGCGCAGCTCCCGGTTCGCCAACCCCGATCCCAAAGGCTGCGTGTTCGAGTACGTCTACCTGGCGCGTCCGGACACCACGATCGCCGGGCGCGGAGTGCACGCCACCCGGGTGGAGATCGGCCGCCGGCTGGCCCTGGAGCACCCGGCCGATGCCGATCTGGTCATCCCGGTGCCGGAGTCCGGTACTCCGGCGGCGATCGGTTACGCGCAGGGCTCGGGCATCCCGTACGGCTCGGGGCTGGTGAAGAACTCCTACGTCGGGCGCACCTTTATCCAGCCGTCCCAGACGATCCGCCAGCTGGGCATCCGGCTGAAGCTCAACCCGCTGCGCGACGTCATCCGCGGCAAGCGCCTGGTGGTGGTGGACGACTCCATCGTGCGCGGTAACACCCAGGGTGCCCTGGTCCGGATGTTGCGCGAGTCCGGGGCGATCGAGGTGCACGTCCGAATCGCGAGCCCACCGGTGCGCTGGCCGTGCTTCTACGGCATCGACTTCGCCTCCCGCGCCGAGCTGATCGCCAACGGTGTCGACGTCGACGGGGTACGGCGTGCCATCGGCGCCGACACTCTCGGTTACGTCAGTCTCGACAACCTCATCGCCGCGTCCGAGCAGCCTGCCACCCGGCTGTGCACCGCCTGCTTCGACGGTCGTTACCCGATCCCGCTGTCACCCAGCGAGTCCATCGGCAAGCACCTGATCGAAGATCTCGACGCGGTGGCGAGGGGTGTCGTCGTGACCGGGGCCGACCGTGACCGGGAGCGCCTGCCATGACCGGGTTTGACATTACGGCGAACGACGAGCCGCGTACCACCTACGCCGCGGCCGGGGTGGACATCGCTGCCGGTGCGCGGGCCGTCACCGCGCTGAAGCCGCATGCCGAGCGGGCTCGCCGTCCGGAGGTGCTGGGCGCCGTCGGCGGCTTCGCCGGCCTGTTCAAGCTCAAGCTCGACCGCTGGCGCGAGCCCGTCCTGGCCAGCTCCACCGACGGAGTCGGCACCAAGATCGCGATAGCGCAGGCGATGGGCATCCACCACACCATCGGCATCGACCTGGTGGCGATGGTGGTCGACGACCTGGTGGTATGTGGAGCTGAGCCGTTGTTCCTGCAGGATTACATCGCCGTCGGCAAGGTGGTGCCGGAGCTGATCGAGCAACTCGTCCGGGGCATCGCTGACGGCTGCGTCCAGGCCGGTTGCGCATTGCTGGGCGGGGAGACCGCCGAGCACCCCGGGATGATGACCGACGGCGACTACGACCTGTCCGCGACCGGAGTCGGCGTGGTGGACGCCGATGCCATCCTGGGGCCGGATCGGGTACGGCCCGGTGACGTCGTGGTGGCGATGGCCTCGTCGGGGCTGCACTCCAACGGCTACTCGCTGGTCCGGCACGTGCTGCTGGACGCCGCCAGAATGCCCCTGGAGGGCCATGTCGAGGAGTTCGGCCGCCCGCTGGGAGAGCAGTTGCTCGAACCCACCCGGATCTACGCCAAGGACTGCCTGGCGTTGGTCGCGGAGGCCGAAGTTCGGACCTTCGCGCACGTTACCGGCGGCGGCCTAGTGGCGAACCTGTCGCGGGTGATGCCGCGCGGGCTGGTCGCCGTGCTGGATCGGGGCAGCTGGACGCCCGCCGCGGAGTTCGCGCTAATCGCCCGCCGGGGCCGGGTCGAGCGCGCGGAGATGGAGCACACCTTCAACATGGGCGTCGGGATGGTCGCGGTAGTCGATCCGGCCGAGGTCGATCGCGCGCTGGCCGTGCTGACGGCCCGGCACGTGCCCGCGTGGGTACTCGGCGAGGTGCGCAAGTCCCGCGACGTCACGCTCGAGGCAGTCGAACAGGGCGTTGACGCCAAAGACGGCGTCCGTGCGGTGCTCCGCGGGGATCACCCGCGGTTCTGACCGACGCTGGTGCGCTTTCGGTGGCGTTGCGCTATCGCCGCGCGGGCTCAGCGGCGGCGGTACTCGTCATACTCGTCGATGACAGCGTCGTCAGTGACAGCCTCATCGGCGCCGTCACCGAGGTGATGGCTGTCACCATTGCCGCTCGACAGCTCTCGTTGAAGAGCAGCGAGATCGGTGGTGGGGGAGCTGTACTTGAGTTCCCGGGCCACCTTCGTCTGCTTGGCCTTCGCACGGCCGCGCCCCATGGCTCGACCCCCTCGCACGCAGGGACGAAGCCATCCGGGGGATCGGCGGCCTCGTTATCTCGACTACATCCGTTAGGTACCACCGTACAGGGTTGCGCGGACCTAGTGCGACGTGGCCGCGCCGCTACGGGGAAGTGTCGCGTCTCTCACTGTTACGTCCCCCCATACGGCGAGGCTACCTCCCTCATTCGGCGAGGCGGCGTTGCTCGGCGAGCAGCTCGTCGACCGAGGCCGTCCCGCTGGCATACCGGGAGCCGATCTCAGCGTTGAAGGTATCCACGACCTGCTGCACCTCACGGCGCCGCTGAGACACCGACGACTCCTCCGTGCAGTAGGCCGCCAGCGCACCGTCGAGCTGCTCATCTGACAGCGACCCGACGTCGGAGAGATCCGCGTCGGCGACCAGCGCCTCGACGTGGCGGCGGTGCGCCTCGGCTCGGGACGGTTGCAGCGTTTGATGGCGACCCGAGCCCGTTGCCGGGCCGACCGCATTCACCGCCAGGATGCGGGCCAGATCGGCGACGACGGGAGCGGTGCCACCGTCACGGCGGCGCCGTTGCTCGGCGCGCACGAGGTCGATCCGGGCGTGCAACAGCCGCCGCAGGTAGGACAGGTCCGTCTCTTCCTGGGCCGCGTCGTCTCGCCGTGCGCGCACCTCGGCGAGCCCCAACCCGCCCAACCCAGCGCTGAAGGCGGCCCCCAGCACCCGATCAATCCTCCGACGTCCTCCACGACGAACCTCGACCACGCCGCCCATCCTGGCACCTTCCGGATTTAGGACCTCAGGCGGCGCAGGGCTGCGCGACCGGGGGGTTCGCCGGTGTCGGGGGGGATTGAGTTGGGATCGACGGCGGCGGCTGAGTTGCCGGCTTGCAGCGGGGTGGTGGGGTCCACTGAGTGTTTGAGCAGGGCTAGGGCGATGGCGCCCAGTTCGTAATGGGTGGCGACGGTGCCGACCCGGCCTACTACCCGCTCGCCGTTCTTGACCGGATCCCCGGTGACGGGCAGGGTCTCCGGTGACTCCAGGTGCAGCAGCACCATCCGTCGCGGCGGGCGGCCCAGGTTGGATACCCGTGCCACCGTCTCCTGGCCGCGGTAGCACCCCTTGTCCAGGTGCACCGCCGGACCGATCCAGCCGACCTCGTGCGGGATGGTGCGCTCATCGGTGTCGATGCCCAGCCGCGGCCGCAGGGCGGCCGCCCGGATCGCCTCGTAAGCCCACGAGCCGGCCGGTGCGGCGCCCGCCTCGACGAGCCGGAGCCAGGCGTTGGTGAGCTCACCACGGGGCACCAGCAGGTCCGCTCGACCCGACTCGACCCGCGCGAACCCACCCAGCTCACCGGCCCGCGCGAGCACTTCGCCGGTGCCCGGCCCCAGCAGCGAGAGCACGGCCAGTTCCGGCGTCGCATCCCGGGGCGTCACCTTCGACCAGAACACCATCGAGCTCAGGTAGGTCAGCAGTCCCTGCGCCCGGCCTGGGTCGGTGTCCAGCCATACCGTGTCCTGGACATGGGAGACCACAGCGTGGTGCTCGACGTGCCCTCGCAGGTCTAGGACCAGCGCCTCGGTGTGCTCATCGGCTCCGAGCGTGAGCAGGTGCTGGGAGGTGATGGTGTGCAGCCAGGTCAACCGGTCCTCGCCGGGCACGGCGAGGACCTCGCGGTGCGACCGGTCCACCACCACGACGTCGCGGTCGGCGGCGCGTTGCTCGCCCAACGGGTCACCGTGGTGCCAGGCGACCCCGGCGTCTGGGGACCCGTCCGGCGGCGGCACCGCTCCCGGGCGCTCCAGCAGTGGCGACGTCACGAGCCCTCTGGTTCCGGGCACTGCACGCAGCGCCCGGAAAGCGCAAGGTGGCTGGGATTGAGCACGAACCCGAACTGTTCTCGCAATCGCGCGGTGAGGTCGATGAGCTCCTCAGGAGGTATCTCGGTCAGCTCTCCGCACCGGTGACACACCAGGTGAACGTGCTCATGCGCTTGGGTGGAGTAGCTCGGCGCTCCGTGCCCTAGGTGGGTGTGCCAGACCAGGTCGAGGCCCTCGAGCAGGTCCAGGGTGCGATAGATGGTGGTGATGTTCACCGCGGGCGCGACGCGTTGCACTTGCTCGCAGATCCGTTCGGGTGTGGCGTGCTGCAGTTCCCGCACCGCGTCGAGCACGAGTTGACGTTGCGGAGTCATCCGCAGGCCACGGTCGTGCAACGTGCGACGCAGGCTGGTGTCCACAACAACGATAGTAGCGTTGCGTACCGTCTTCGAACGGGTACTGCCGCATTGACGTTGCCGAACCCGCCGTGGCGCGGATAGCGTGGCAGCACACGTGAAAGGAGGTGGTCCAAGGTTGAACGGCTATAGGACTCGTGAGGTGGCTGTCAGCTAGTGCCGCCGACGGCCGTGGAAGGCCACCTCTGTGAGAGGCGGCCGGCGAATCCAAGGCAGTCACCCGGCCCCCGGGGTGCCTGAGCAGTGGTCCCGCTCGGGCTCGCCGCTTCGTGCGGTGACCCCCGGGGGCTGACTGCTGTTGTCAGCCCGCCACTCGGTGCAGCAGGGTCGAGACGTGCGGCTGCATGGGTTGGCCGACCATCGCGCGTTGCTCAACGTAGGCGAGGTCGCCACCCTCGACGATGCCGTAAAGCCGGTGCGCCCCGGTGACCTCTTTGGCCGAGGAACTCCGCACCACCGCGTCGGTGGCCAGCTCCCACGAGGTCTGGCTGCGCGGCCGTCCGTAGTAGAGCTCAATGATGCCGGTGCCGTGCGCGGCGAGCAGCTCGATGGTGTCATCGGCTTGCGGCCGCCAGAACCCGGTCTCCCGAGCCGCCGGTCGGATCACCTTGCCGGCGTCGTCGAGCAACCACGCCCGGGACTCGTAGCGCAGAAATGGCCGCCCGTCGTGGCAGATCACCACCTGCTGACCGAATCGGTACGGTCCATCGATGGTCGGGTAGACGATCTCTCCTTCGCCGCGCCAGACCCCGATCAGCGGCAGCAGGGCCAGGCACTGAGGGTGCAGCTGCGGCCCTTCGCGCAGGTTCGCGGTGTCGCCGGGAATCGGTAGGTCGGTGAATTCGGGAAGGTTGCGGGCACCCGTGCTCGCTGCGCGCTCGGCGGCGAGCCGCAGCGCCTCATCGCCGCTCAAACCGTTAGGGCCGCTGGTCACCCTCGGGATCATAGGCGGTCCGCACACCCCACCGGTTGATCACCGTCTGGGTGTGCAAAATCGCACGGCCAGGCCTCAGTTTTGACGATCATGGCACCACGGGTGGCGTCGGCGAGCGTCAGCCCACTTGTAGTTGCAGCAGGGCGACCTTGGGGTTGTCCAGTTCCACGTCGAAGGTTCCCGGTTTGTTCGCGGTGAAGGCGATCGACGCCGTGCTGGCCGCCGGAACCTTGACCGTCCGCTCGTAACCGTGCACGTGAATCTCGTCGGCCACATCGCTGCTCACCGAGATGATCACGGGGCTACCGAGAGGCACGGTCACCTTGCCGGTGTCGCCGCTGGCCTTCCCGCCCCGGACCTTGACGCTGATCGTGCGGACGGTCAGTTCCGGCGCCTTTCCCGGTGCCGCCGACGGGCC
>JAICSB010000550.1 GCA_025937115.1 Pseudonocardiaceae bacterium
AGTGAGGAGGCGACGCCCCCGGTGACGAACAGGTACCTGGTTGGGCTGGCGGGCTTGACCAAGACCTTCTCCCGTGGTCCGGACCGGCCCTTCGATTCGACCGGTTGCGATGCAGCTGGCGGCACGCCGCCGACCACGGAACCTCACGGTAACACTACGGGCGGTGGCCTCGAAGCACCGCCTCACCAGTCAGCCCTGGATCGCAGGAACCATGGCCTGTGCGTTGCCGCCGGTACCGTAGCGCCCGGCCCGTCCTTGCGCCTGCTCAGCCAGCGCCAAGACGCTCACCACCCGGCCGGCCGCCGTGTTCACATCGTCGACGGTGGACAACACCGAAGCCGCCGCGGTGTCGGCGCGCACCACTCCGATGGGGCCGTTGCCGTCGGCGGATCCCGACCTACCGGCGAGCACCGCGCCAGCACCGGCGTGATCCAGCTGAGTGGCGAACCGGGCCAGGATCCCAGCCCGATCCCCGCTGCCGTTACCGAGACTCGCGCCGCCGGTGAGCACAACAACGAGCTGAGCCGGCAGCACCCGCGGACCGGCGTGGACGAAACCACCGTCACCGAGCCCCGCGAGCACGGCGGTGGTCTCAGCCGGGGTGGCCTGCGCCTTACCGTTGTTCGGGTTGATCAGCAGCAGCGAGCCGAGCAGCCCGCCGGCCAGCGTCCCGGCGTCCGACGCGGTAGGCAGCCGCAGCCCGGCAGGCAGCAACCGGGTGGACAGCTCGCTGAGTTGGTCGGACCGGGAGGGATCGGTGAATGCATCGGTGAGCTGCAGCTCACCAGTAACGGTGGCGCCAGCGCTACTCAAGAGGCCGGTCAGCGCGTCGCGGTCGGCCGGAGCAGCATCCGCTGTGGTCACGAGCACCACGGATCGGCCACGCAGCGCGCCGCTGACGATACGCGGACCGACCGCCGCGCCGAAGACGTCCGCGTTGGCCAATTGGGCATTCAGTGCGTTGCGCTCGGCTTGGAGATCGCTCACCTGGCGACCCAGATCATCCCGGTTGGAGCTCAGGCCGGACAGCAACCGATCGCTGATAGCAGTGGAGCCGAGCACCACCCCGAGCGCAAGCGCCAGGAAGACGGCGGCGATGGAGATCACGTGGTACCGCAGTGAGATCACGGTCTATACCCATCCCTTGACCCAGGAGACGACGTCGTTCCAGGTACCGCTGACGAGGACGCCGTAGGCACCACCGATGTTGGAGACCAGCAACGCCGCGATCACCGCGGTCAGCGCCGCAAGGACCATGAACAGCACCGCGCCTGACGACACCCGGCTGCGGTACAGGGCGGCGGCGGCCTGGCCGTCGATCAGTTTGCTCCCCAGCCGCAGGCGGGTGAGGAAGGTCGACGGGTTGGATCCGGAGCGACCCCGGTCGAGGAACTCGTGCAGGGTGGCCTGGAACCCGACCGCAATGACGAGTTCGGCGCCGTGCGCCTCGGCCAGCAGCAGGGCGAGATCCTCCGGATTGCTCACCGCGGGGAAGGTCACAGCGCCGATCCCCAGATCCTGGATCCGTTCAAGGCCCGGGGCGTAACCGTCGGGTTGCGCGGGAACCACGACCTCTTGGGCTGATTTGAGCGTCTCGGTCTGCACTTGGTACGGGTCACCGACAATGAGGTGCGGCTTATGCCCAGCTGCGCGCAGCGCGTCGGCACCCGCCTCGACGCCGATCAGCACCGGGTGGTATTCCCGGATGAAGTGCTTCAGTGCGGCCAGGTCGGTGATGTGGTTGTAGCCGGCGGCCACGACCAGCACCTGCCGGCCGCGGATCGGGACCTCGATATCGGGCACACCGACCCGGTCGATGATCAGCGCGCGCTCGTGGCGAAGGAACTCGATGGTGTTCGCCGAGAACGCCTCAAGCTGCGCGGACAGCCCGGATTTCGCCTCGATCATCAGATCCGCGATCGAGTTGGCGGTCTGTTCGATCCCGCAGGCAACCTCGGTGTCGCCGATATACACCCGGCCGTCATGCATGCGCAGCCGGCTGCCCTCTTTGATCCGCAGCACCTCTGATCCAACACCGTCAATCAGTACGATGCCCGCGGAGATGAGGATCTCGGGACCCAGATTCGGAAACCGACCGGAAATCGACGGTGCGGCATTGATCACCGCGGTGATGCCCGCAGCCACCAGCGCGTCGGCGGTTCTGCGATCAAGATCGACCTGATCGAATACGGCGATGTCGCCGGGGCCGACCCGGCGCGCCAGCACGTCGGCGCGGCGATCCACTCGGGCCAGCCCGGTGACCCCGGGAAGATCGCGGCCGGATCGGCTGAGCAGACCGGCGATTTTCATGCTCGTGATGGTGGCAAAAATGCAGTCCCTCGTCGGGGAGGCGCGCCGAGGGACTGCTCGTGAGTGGCATTCAGTGCTATAACACTGTTTCGCACTCACGAGCTTTGTCCGCCGTAGCGGACAAAAGCAGCTCTTCGGCGTGTGCGCGCCCGGTGTCGGTGTCGTCCAGTCCGGCCAGCATCCGGGCCAGCTCACCTACCCTGGCCACCTCGTCGAGCTCTCGAACCCCGCTGCGGGTCAATCCGGTGGCGTAGGTTGCCTTGTCCACCACGAGGTGTCGATCGGCATAGGCGGCGACCTGGGCAAGGTGGGTCACCACCACAACCTGATGGCTGAGGGAAAGCCGGGCCAGCCGCCGCCCGATCTCTACCGCGGCCCGCCCGCCCACCCCAGCGTCGACCTCGTCGAAGATCATCGTCGGTACCGGGTCCGCATCGGCCAGCACCACCTCCAGCGCCAGCATCACCCGGGACA
>JAICSB010000662.1 GCA_025937115.1 Pseudonocardiaceae bacterium
CTTCACGGCGGTGACCCGGCCGACCTCGACCCCGGCGATGTACACCGGGTCGCCGGCCCGCAGCCCGGCAGCGTCGCTGAACTGCGCGGTGTAGACAGTACCGCCACCGATGATGGGCAGGTTGTCCGCGTTGTACGCGGCGGTGGCCAGCAGGGCGAGGACGACCAGGCCGGCGATCCCGATCGCGATCGGGTGGCGAGGGCGCGACAGCGTCACTGCGAGCACCTCGCGGCGGGCGGCGGCGTGGTCAGCGGGACGACCAGCGGCGCGTTGGCGATCGGGACCGTGACAGTCCCTTCGACTCCGCAGAGATAGAAGTTGAACCACGAGCCGTAACTGCCGGCCCGGCTGAGTTTGGTGAGCTTCTCCGGCAGGAACCGCAGCACCCCGTCGATGACCTGGGAGCTGTCCGCGAGGTTCGTCGACAGCGCACCCAACCCGGCGATGTCGTCGCGCAATGCCGGCCGGGCGTCGCTGAGCAACCCCGCGGTGGCACCGGCGAGCTGATCGATCGAGACGATCGCCTGCCCGATCGGCTCCCGGTCCGCGGCCAGACCCGAGACCAGCCGCTGCAGTTGCAGGATCAACGCCGACAGCTGCTCGTCGCGGCCATTGACGGTGTCCAGGACGGCGTTGAGGTTCGCGATCAGCTCGCCGACCACCCGGTCCCGGTCGGCGATGTCCCTGGTCAGCGAGGAGGTACTGGCGAGCAGGCTTTCCACGGTGCCGCCTTCGCCCTGCAGCACCTGCACGATCTCCCAGGACAACCGGTTGAGCTGCGCCGGGTCCAGCCCTACCAGCAGCGGCTTGAAACCGTTGAACAGCACGGTGAGGTTCAGCGGTGGCGTGGTGTGCTCGATCGGGATCAGCCCGCCGGGAGGCAGGGTCTGACCGACCGGCCCGGGAGCCCGCGCCAAGGCGAGGTAGCGCTGCCCGAGCAGGTTGCGGTACAGCACCGAGGCGGTCACCGACGCCGGCACGTGCTGGCTGGCGCCCACGCTGAAGCCCACCTGCGCGACCCGCCGATCGACCAGCTTGATGGAATCCACCGAACCCACCCGGACCCCGGCGATGCGCACGTCATCACCCACCAGCAGACCACTGACATCGGTGAACCGGGCCAGGTAGCTGGTGGTCGCGGTCAGCGTGACGTTGGCGATGGTCAACGCCACCAGGCCGGTGGCCAGCGCGGTGACGGCGGTGAACACGATCAGCTTGGTCAGTGGCGCGAACATCCCCTTCACCGCAGCGTCACCTCCGTACCGCGCAGCAACGGGCCCAGCAGGAAGCTCGTCCAGCTGGGCATCTCGGCACCCTGCGCGCCGTCGGCCGTGGCCAGCAGCGCCGAGAGAAACTGCTGTTCGGCAGGGGAATTCGGCAGTCCCATCGCTACCTGCGGTGGGGTACTGGCCGGTGGGGTACTGGCCGGTGGGGTACTGACCGGTCCTACGCCCGGCGAAGGATCCCCGCGGCCGATCGGGGGTGACGTCGAGCCGTCGTGGATCGGGCCGCCCGGGTACTCCGGGAACTTCGTGCCGTCGAGCACGGGGTAGCAGCGCGGGCCACGGTCCTCTTCGTATCGCGGCTCGTCCATCCCCGGCAGGTACTTGCCGCGGTTGTTGGTGACCTCCAGGTAGATGTGCAACCCAGGCTGGCGGGTGCCCACCCCGAAGGCCCGGTCCAGCTGCGGCACCAGCCCGGCGATCTGGTGCAGCAGGCAGGGGTACTCCGGGGCGTACCTGGCCAGCGACTCCAAGGTGGGCCTGCTGTCGGCGGCCAGCGCGATGAGATTGTCCCGGTTGTCTTGCAGGAAACTCCGAAGGTCATCGGATACGCCGGTGACCGTGGCCCACAACTGCGCCAGGTTCTGCCGCTGCTCGGCGACGGTCCGGGTGGTGGTGGACAGGTCCGCCAGCGCAGCGAGCAGGTCGGGTGCGGCTCGGGTGTAGGTGTCGGCCAGATCAGCGGTGCGGGTGATGTCCTCGGACAGTTGCGGCAGCGCCGGCTTCAGCCCGCTGACCAGCTGCTGCGTCCGGACCAGGGTGTCGCCGAGTTGGTGACCGCGACCGCGCAATGCGCCGGAGATCGCGCCCAGCGTGGCGGCCAGATCCTGCGGCGCGACGTCCTGGAGCAACGGCAACAGGCTGTC
>JAICSB010000092.1 GCA_025937115.1 Pseudonocardiaceae bacterium
CCCGGCGAGCACATCAACGGCGAACTGACCCTGGGCGAGAACATCGCCGACCTGTCCGGTCTCACGGTGGCGCACCGCGCGTACGAGTTATCCCTCGGTGGTCGCCCGGCAGCCGTGCTGGACGGGTTCACCGGCGAGCAACGCTTCTTCCTCGGCTGGGCGCAGGTGTGGCGCGGCAAGACCCGGGACGAGGAATTGCGCGTGGAACTGCTCAGCGACCCGCACAGCCCCGATAAGTTCCGCGCCGATGGCGTCGTCAGCAACCTGCCCGAGTACTACGCGGCGTTCGGTGTCAAGCCGGGCGACAAGCTGTTCCGCCCTCCGGGCGACCGCGTCAAGATCTGGTGATCGCGGCTCGCCGTCAAGTCCGCTCCGATACACCGCGATGCAGACACGCCGGCTCGCCTCCGCCACCTCCGGTGCCGCTGGTGGCAGGGTCGAGAGGTGGAGTTCAGGCCAGCGTTGATCGAGCTGTACTGCCAGGAATGTGCCGATTTCGAGGCGTTTGAACAACCGCCGTGCGTCGACGGGCACGGCGCGGACTGCCCTGAATGGTTCTGCTTGATCTGCGGTACGGCGCTGCTGATCGACGTGCCGGTCGAGCCCGTGGAGCAGCTACCGCGCAGGTTCAGGTCACGCGCGGCGTGAGCCAAGCCGGTGCCACCCTCAGAAGGGTGGCGGCTGGTCCGGGTCTGGCGGCGCGGGTGGCGGGTCTGGCGGGGATGGTGGTCGGTCCAGGATGGGTCTGTCGTCGTGGGATCTGGCGAATGGCCAGGGACGGGGATCATCGGGTCTGGGTTGGGGTTGAGGTAGTTCGTGGGTGATTGGTGGTGGCTGGGTGTGGTAGGTCCGGCCTAGTGGGCTGGTCCAGATCAGGGACCGGTCGTGTGTCTACCCGGGATGCCGCGCCACCGCCCACAGCGCCGACCTCGACCACACCATCGACCACGACCACGGCGGACCCACCACCACCACCGCGAACTCCGGACCGCTATGCCGCCATGGCACCGGCTTAAACACGCTGGCCGGTGGCGACTGCACCAACCCACGCCCGGCCACTTCACCTGGACGTGGCGGCGGAGTACCGCCCCGGCAAACCGGGCGGTCGGATCCTGCGCGGTCGGTCCGCTGCCGCGACCCTGGGTGTAGCGGACGGTGAGGTCGGCCACCACGCCAGCCCACTGACCGCAGGCGTCCGGGTCCGCGGCGAGCTCGGTGAGCAGGGTGGCGGGTAGCTGCAGTTCGACGATCCCGCCCCGGCACGGCGGCGAGTCACCGCAGGACGCTGTGCTGTGGGGTCGGCGGTGGGTGGACCCGGCCAGCAGTAGCTGCCCGGATGGGTCGGTGATGGCGAAGCGCCATTGGGTGGTGCGTTGGGTGATCATCAGGGTGCGGGCGACTTCGGCGGTGACCGGGCCCACCCGGCGACTTCACCGGGATACCGGTCGTACCCGAGCAGCGTCGACAGCGCTACCCGCAGCTCCACCCCGACCCGCCGCGCCGGCGGTGCTGCCGCGAAGCCGCTCGCGGTGGGCGTCTCATCGAGGGGAGTTGCCGCGCAGTCCCGATGAATGTCACCGTGGCCGTCTGACGAATCGATCACGTTGCGTTCTCGCACCGCGGTGGCGTACCGGCGCGCGGCCCACTGCGGGTCCAACGCGATGGCCAGGCGCTTGATCCGCGCGGCGAGCTCGCCGGTGGTGAGCCGGGTGGCCTGGGGCAGCAGCCTCCCGCACACCACCGCGGTCTGCTCGGCGGTCAGCCCAGCGCACAGATCCGCGAACACCCAGGCCTTGCTCCGGCAGATCTCACCGGTGTCCAGCGCGGTGAACACCGCGGGCATCCGCAGTACCAGGGTTTCGGCGAAATCGAGTTCCCGGTCGGCGGCCCGGCGGGTCCAGGCCAACGCGGCACGGATCTCATCCGCCGCATAAAGCGGCGACTCCACCAACCGACCCACCTCATTCGCACCGGCGTCCGGGTCACACCACCCGACCCCCACCATGGTGGCCAACAACCGGGCTTGTTCATGAGATAACTGCCGGGCCCGAGCCTGCAATACCTCTACCGCATCCGCACCGGTCAATGCATGAATGTCGATCCCGGCCAGCAACGCACCCAATACCGGACCCGGCACCATCTCCGCCAGACCCTCGGGAATCAACTGCCGCACCATCACAACCCAAACGCTACAACACAGGTCTGACAGTCTCGGCCATCCAGCACGAGAGGCCCATCCGCAAAGCGATCGGCGCCATTGGGGTTGTCGCAAAATCGCCTTGCCCGCCCTCTCAAGATCGCCAAGAGTGAGCAGTAACCGTGCAGGATCGAACGGTCATCACACAGTTTCGGCGATCATGGCAGGTCGTGAGGGCGCCGAACAGGATCCACAAGCGGACCCTCCCACCACACGAGGCCCACAAATAACTCGCGGGCAACCCCACGCAGATTTCGCGACAGCCCCCATTCGGCGCGCAATCGGAGTAAAAGCTGATCAGGAGTCATCCGCACCCTTCTGCCGAGCTGCGCCGGTTCGGGCGTCATAGCGGAGGAACGCCGGTACGGCCAGGGCGAGCAGCCCGATCCCGGCGAGGCAAGCCAGCCCGCCGGAGACGACCGACAGCCGGGGGCTGAACGCGGTCGCCACCGCGCCTGCCTCGAGATCCCCGAGACGCGGTCCGCCCACGACCACCACGATGAACACGGCTTGCAGTCGGCCCTGCATCCCCGGCGGCGTCGCGACTTGCAGGATTGTCGAGCGGTACACCGCGCTGACGGTGTCAGCCGCGCCCGCGACTGCGAGCAGCACCAGCCCAAGCCACAACGTCGAAGTCAGGCCGAACAGTGTGATGGCCAGACCCCACACCGCGATCGACAGCACTACCCCGAGCCCGTGGCGGTGCACCCGAGCGATGGCACCGCCCAGCAGCGTCACGATCACCGCCCCTACCGCGGGAGCGGCGTAGAGCAGACCGGCGGTCCCGGCGCCACCGCCATACAGACCGTAGGCCAGCGCTGGGAACAACGCCGCCGGTGTCCCGAAGATCATCGCGATCAGGTCGGCGACGAACGTCATCAGGACTACCCGCCGCCCCGCGACGAACCTCAGCCCCTCGACGACGGACGCGAGCCCGGCCCGTCGGGCGCCCTCACCCGGCGGTAACGACGGCAGCCGAACAGCGGCGTAGAAGGCGGCAGCGAACGACCCGACGTCGATCGCGTAGGCCGACCCGAAGCCGCCGGCACCCACCGCCACCCCGGCCAGCAGCGGCCCGACGATGATCGCGAGCTGGGTGCTGCCGTAGACCAGGGTGTTGGCCGCCGGCAGCTTCTCGGTCCGCACCAGCTGCGGAATGATCGCCCGCCGGGTGGGCGAGTCGACCGCCGCGAACGCCGACTGCACAGCGACGCACGCGAACAGCACGATGATGGAGTTCATTCGCAGCACCGCTTGTACCAGCAGAGCCACGCTGACCAGCATCGTCGCGGTCGAGGTGAGCAACACCAGCTTGCGGCGATCGACCGCATCGGCGATCGAGCCGCCGTAGAGCCCGAAGACGACCAGCGGCACCAGAGCGGCGAGGCCGATCAACCCCACGTCCAGCGACGAGCGGGTGATCCCGTACACCTGCAGTGGCACGGCCACCCTGGTCACCTGGGTGCCGACCAGTGAGACCACCTGACCGGCGTACAACCGCCGGAACGCGACGGACTCACGCAGCGGCGTGATATCAGAGGCGACCGCCCGGACGGCGCGCCCGACAAGCGCGGCCAGCGTCACGCAGCCACGTGCCCCACGACCTACCCCTCAACCCGCCGACCAGGCTACGACGCTACCCGGTGGAAAGGCCATCGCCAACGTCTCAGCGGTGAGCTGTGGTCAGTGTGGCGGGCGTGGACGGGGGCTGGACGGCTGCACGAGACCGGTCTGATAAGCGGCGGCCACCGCTTGCGCTTTCTCTCGAACGTTGAGTTTCGCCATCACCCGGGCGAGATGTGTTTTGACGGTGGCTTCGCTGATGAACAGTTGCTCGGCGACTTCGGCGTTGGACAGTCCCCGGGCGAGATGGGTGAGAACCTCCCGCTCGCGGCGAGTCAGCTGAGCCATCTCCGCTGGGGTCGGGACATCCTGCTCCGGGCGAGCGGCGAAGTCGTCGATAAGCCGGCGGGTGACAGCGGGATCCAACCATGCCTCGCCGGCGACGACCGCACGGATCGCAGTCGCGATCTCGGTAGGGGCGGCATCTTTGAGCAGAAAGCCAGAGGCTCCGGCCCGCAGTGCCGCGTGGACGTAGTCATCGAGGTGGAAGGTCGTGAGGATAATGACCCTGACTGGTTCGCCGTTCTGCGCGGTCAGACCCTCGTCGGTGACAGCGCGGGTAGCGGCGACGCCGTCGACACCCGGCATCCGCACATCCATGAGGACCACATCCGGACGCTGCGAGCGGATCCGGACAAGCGCATCCTCGCCGTCGTTGGCTTCGGCGACGACCTCGATGTCCTTCTCGGCGTTGACCAACATTGTGATGCCAGCGCGGACGAGCGGCTGGTCATCGGCTATCACGACTCTGATCACGCTAATACTTTCCCTTGTTCCCCGCGGCCCTGGCTGGCGACACGCGGAACCGACGAGACCCCAGGCGTAGCGAACGGGATGGTCGCGGTCAATCGGTAGCCACCTAAATGGCAGGGCCCAGCCTCCAGATCCCCACCTGCCGCATGGGCTCGTTCGCGCAGACCCACCAAACCGCGACCGCCGGACAAGGGCTGCCCGGCCGGCCTCTTCGCAACGTTCATGTCATTGTCGATCTGGATGAGCAGGTTGTGCGGTTTCCATATTAGCTGCAGCCGCGGATTGGCATCCTTGCCGGCGTGTTTAAGAACGTTGACCAAGCCTTCTTGCACGATCCGGTATGCGGTCAGATCCAGGCTCGAGTCCAGCTCGTGTCGTATTCCTGCGACGTCCATGGCGACCGGCATACCGGCGTCTCGTAGTGAGGCGAGAAGCTCGGTCAGATCCGCCAAGCCGGGTTGCGGCTGCAGCCCGTCGACACCGTGGGCAGCGCTAGCGGGGTCGCTGTCCGACAGGACCCCGAGCAGGCGTCGTAACTCAGCCATCGCCTGTTTGCCAGCGGTTTCGATGTGCCCCAGCGACCTGGTGACCTGAGCGAAGTCGGTCTCCGCGACGCGGGCCGCCCCGGCGGCCTGTAAGACGATCACGGTTACCGCGTGGGACACGATGTCGTGTAGCTCTCGGGCTATCCTTCTGCGCTCCGCCGCCAACACTTCGGCTTCCCTAGCCGACTCCTGCTCGCGTTCCAGGACTTGCACATTCCGACGGCCGGCCTGAGTCAAACGACCCAAACCCCACGCCCAGCCCACCGAGACGAAGAAGAAAACTCCGTTGGTTACGAGTGAGTTGATACCAGCTGTTTTGTATGCTGCCGCGGCAGCGATTCCACAGGGAATAAAGGACGCCAGCAACGCCAAGAACGAAATTTTTCGGCCGTACTGAACCGAGACCGCGTACAACGCAACGGGAATGCCTACGGCAGGGATATAATGGGGCATCATCGGCCACGCGGCCACGGTGAACACCCATTGAGTGCCCAGAACGGTCATGGGTGCCCGGTCTCTCCAGAGCAGAGGTACGAGCGCCGCTAAGCCATACAGCCACTCGCCGAGCAACCATGGGCTGGACGGCACATCACCCAGTTTCACCCAAGCAGAAAAGCTGAGGCAGTTAAACGTATAGAGCGCCAAGATAAGCAGCACATCTTGTTTCACCCGAGGTGGCACAGGGATACTCTCTGGTACCCAGCCCGCAATCCTCATCGGCTTCCTTACGTCTTGGCAGCACTGGCGTGTCGGGAAGCATTATGGGTGTTATTGGTCGTAGTGGAATCGGAGCCAGTGGTGGTGAAACTGGGGGGATTGGGACAGAAACCGGGTGTGTCACCACAGGCGAGGACAGTATGCATCGATGGGGATACGGCCGTTTCGTTCGCCGACACCAGCGCAACAGCGGCGACGGCCATGAGGAGAGTCATGACAGCTATTACGATACGTCTATAAAATGACCGCGCATGGGCACTTTCAAGGGCCTCACCTGCGGATGGCGCCTCAAAAGCGATCATCGTGGTCTCCATCTCGGTAGCAACGCATGCCGCAGTTCACTATCAATTCGTCGCTGATTTTACCCTCGTCCTGCTCGGAGGCAACCCCTCATGGTGGCCAACCCACAGATGTAGAAACCCGACCAGGCTACCTCGTTTGATGTAGCGGGACTGCAGGTCCTGGGGTACGACGACGATGGTCGGTGCAAATGCCCGCGCCGGTCGCCAGTGCGAGGGGGGATGATGTGGGACGTGTCTGCCGTGCCACCACCACTGCGAATCGGTCCCTACCGGGTCGATCCCCCCGTCGTGCTCGCGCCGATGGCCGGGATTACCAACGTGGCGTTTCGCCGGCTGTGCCGTGAGCACGGCGCCGGCTTGTACGTCTGCGAGATGATCACCAGTCGAGCTCTGGTGGAACGGCACCCCGGTACCCTTCGCATGATCGCATTCGACGCCGCTGAGCGACCTCGCTCGATGCAGCTTTACGGGGTCGATCCGGCGACGGTCCGCAAGGCCGTGGAGCAGATCCGCAGCGACGACCTCGCCGATCACGTCGATCTCAACTTCGGCTGCCCCGTCCCGAAGGTCACCCGCCGGGGCGGTGGCGCCGCGCTGCCCTACAAGCGGGCCCTGTTCGGCGAGATCGTCCGCTGCGCCGTCGAAGCCGCCGGGCCCATCCCCGTCACGGTGAAGTTCCGGATCGGCATCGACGACGAGCACCACACGTTCCTCGACGCCGGCCGGATCGCGCAGGACGCTGGGGTGGCCGCCGTGGCCCTGCATGCGCGTACCGCCGCGCAGCGCTACTCGGGCACCGCCGACTGGGATGCCATCGCCGCACTCAAGCAGGCGGTCACGTCGATCCCGGTGCTGGGCAACGGGGATATCTTCGCCGCCGCCGACGCGCTCCGGATGGTCGAGCACACCGGCTGCGACGGCGTCGTCGTGGGCCGCGGCTGTCTGGGACGGCCGTGGTTGTTCGCCGAACTGGCAGCCGCCTTCAGCGGTGCCCGACCCCCGACGCCACCGGATCTCGGACAGGTCGCGGTCACCCTGCGCCGCCACGCCGGGCTGCTCGCCGAGCACCTCGGGACCGACAAGGGGCTGCGTGACCTGCGCAAGCACATTTCCTGGTACTTGCATGGCTTCCCGGTCGGCGGGGATGTCCGGCGGGCGCTGGGGATGGTGTCCAGCTTCGCCGAGCTGGACCAGGCGCTGGCCCAACTGGATCCCGACGCCCCGTTCCCGCCCGACGCGGACGGCCCCCGGGGACGCCAGGGCTCACCCGGCCGGGTGGTGTTGCCGCACGGCTGGCTTGATGACCCGATGGATCTCGCGGTCCCGGCAGGCGCCGAGTTCCCGCATTCCGGCGGCTGAGCAGGGTCCTCACCGCTGCACCAGCGGGGCGGGCGTTCACCTGCGATTCACGTGACTACCGAGACGCGGCGGCATTGCCCCCGTACCCTCGGACGATGCGGGAGACCTTCCGGGCCGAGCTGGACACCCTGACTGACGACCTGGCCAGAGCCGCTCGACTGGCCGGGCAAATGATGACCAACGCCTCGACGGCGCTGAGCCACGCCGACTTGGGGCTCGCCGAACTGGTGATCTCCCAGGAGGGAGACATCAAGGCGCTGTGCGACGACATGGATCAGCGCTGCGTCAAACTGCTCGTGCTGCAGGCTCCGGTCGCCACCGACCTGCGAATGGTTGTCGCGGCCATGCACGCGGTGGGTGACGTGCAGCGGATGTGCAATCTGGCGCAGCACATCGCCAAGATCGCGCGGATGAAACATCCGACGGTGCCGATCCCGGACGAGGTCCGCCCGGTGTTCGCCCGGATGGGCGTGCTGGCCACCAGCCTGGCCCAGGACGCCGCGGCGGCGATCGAGAGTCAGGATCCGCTGTCCGCCCACCGGCTGGCCCAAGCCGACGACGAGGTGGACGCGCTGCGCCGGCGGATCTTCCGGATCCTGTTCTCCGAGGACTGGTCGCACGGGGTGGAACCGGCGGTGGACGCCGCGCTGATCGGCCGCTACTACGAGCGCTTCGCCGACCATGCCGTCGCGATCGCCCGCCAGGTCAGCTTCCTCGTCACCGGGTCACCACACGAGCGCTGACCAGCCCGGCCCGCCGACTAATCACACTACAGCTCCGGCGAGGGCGAGCAGGTGGCAGGGAATTAGGGGCGCAGAAACTCCGCGTCGGTGTGGTGGTGGGTGAAGTGCAGCTTGTGGTAGGTGTGCAGGGCGGCGGTGTTGTCGGACTCGACGTAGAGCATCGCCTGGCGTACCCCCTGCTCGCGCAGATACGCAAGCCCCGCCACGGTCAACGCGCCGCCCAGTCCGGTGCCTTGGGCGTCGGGGTCCACCGCGAGCACGTAGATCTCGCCGAGGCCGTGGGGGTGCACCTTGGTCCAGTGGAAGCCGAGCAGCCGGCCGGCTGGGGCCACCGCCAGCAGCAAACCCTTCGGGTCGAACCACGGCTGCGTCTCGCGCACCACGAGCTCGCCGATATCCCACCGTCGCTGCTCAGGATGCCACGCGAACGCGCGATTATTGACCGCCACCACCGCCGCTTCATCCTCGCCGGGCACGAAGGCGCGCAGCGCGACCCCAGCCGGCAGAGCTCGGTGGGCGATCGGATCAGCCAGCATCCGACGTAACTGGAACAGTTCCCGCTGGCGAACCAGCCCGGCTCGCTGTGCCAGCCGCAGCGCCGCCGGGTGCTCACCGTGCGCCCACACCCACAGTGGCCCGCGGACCCGATCGAGCAGCGCGGCGAGCAGCGCACCGCCCACCCCACGACGCCGGTGAGCGGGATGCACCGCGAACTCGGCGGTGCGACGCTCGGCGCGATCGTCAAGGCTGCCGTAACCGGTCAGCGTGCCCGTATCGTCGTGGGCCAGCAGGTGTACGAAGCCGGCACCGGGATGGTGCAGCCGCAGCACCGCCGCTTCCGAGAGGGGCTCCACGCCGTCCGCGGCAGTGGCGGCGGCCAGCAGCTTCACTCCCGCGGCGATCTGCCCGTCGGCGGGCTGATCGAGCCAGGACAGTCCCAGGGTCAACCCCACTGCCCGGAAAGTGACTGAACCTCGTAGGGATCAGCCCGATCTGAATCACTGTCGACCGCCTCGGCGTCATGCTCGGCGGCGCGCTCCTGCTCGGCCCGCTCCCGGGAACTCATGTTGCGGACCGGGCGGACGAACTTGTAGCCGACGTTGCGCACCGTGCCGATCAGCTGTTCGTGCTCCGGACCGAGTTTGGCCCGCAACCGCCGTACATGGACGTCGACAGTGCGGGTGCCGCCGAAGAAGTCATAGCCCCACACCTCCTGCAGCAACTGCGCCCGGGTGAACACCCGGCCGGCATGCTGCGCGAGGTACTTCAGCAGCTCGAACTCCTTGTAGGTGAGATCCAGCGGCCGCCCCTTCAGCCGAGCGGTGTAGGTGGCCTCGTCGATCACCAGCTCGCCGAGTACCAGCGAGTTTCCGCCGCCCACGGCGGCGTCGGTCGCGCGCCGAGCCACCAGCAGCCGCAGCCGGGCATCGACCTCGGCCGGGCCGGCGGTGGGCAGCAGGATCTCGTCGGAACCCCAGTCCGCGGACAGCGCCACCAGGCCGCCCTCGCTGATCACCACCACGACCGGCACGTCCAGCCCGGTGGATCCCAGCAGCCGG
>JAICSB010000253.1 GCA_025937115.1 Pseudonocardiaceae bacterium
TAAGCAGCCACCGCTTCCCTAACTCGGACAGCCCCCTCACTGTCTCGTCGCCATATTGCAGAGGATGCAGTACGTCCCTAGCTGTAGCCACTTCACCGGTAGTGAGCTTCTCGTGTAGTGATAATGCGAGAGCGAAGTGCGCTTGAGTTCTCTGGTAGGTGTAGACCCGCCAGGACAGGCCGACTGCGATTAGCGTGATCATCGCAGAGACTACAGCGGCTATCGTCTGCATCTGACCTCCTACCGGATCAACCGCATGCGCCCAGCTGGTCCGTCCGGTGGTCCGCACCTGTGTCGATAGCCGGGCTCGCTTGCTCAGCCGATAACATCGGTCGACCCATAGTCAGATCCACCCGATGCGTCGACGCCGATCCTAACTGTCTACCGGGACCGGCCATGGTGCGAGCACGTGGCTGCAACGTGGCTGCACGTTCTGTTGCCGAATTTGCCTCTAATGGATCAAGGGCGCCGCCTGCGGCGGCGCCAACGTAACAGAGTCCGTCGTCCAACTTGCATGCCCACCGGGCCGTCCCGCCTGCTGCGCGCGGTCTAGCGGCCGCGCTCGCGCGGGCCCGCCCAGCGGGCGCGGTGCCGACAGGGGATACAGCGGATCTCCAAAGCCACAAGATGTCTCACGGCAGTGCTCCAGCCCGTGTGCTCGGTTGTCACATCGTCAGCGCCGAGCGGTCGGTTACCGCGACTCCGGAGCGTCAATGGTCTGGCTCTCCAACCCCCAGCGTGGACTGTTCTAGTCCTACGGATCGTGACGAAGGTGTCGAACAGTGGGGCACGCATGATGCAGTAAGTGACGAGATCATCGAGGAAGGCCACGAACGTGTGATGGTGCTATATGCTTGACCGAGGGCAAGAAGATCGCGCGCTGTGGCCGAGACGGAAGGTATGGGGGGTGTCCCGTAGTGGTGTGCGACGTGGAGCAGAGTGAAGGTGCAACGTGACAGATAGCTCCACCCCCCGACCCACTATTAACACCACCGTGCCGCACTCGGCTCGGATCTGGAACTACTGGCTGGGCGGTAAGGACTACTATCCCGTGGATCAGGAGGTCGGCGACCAGTTCTCCGCGATCTTCCCGAACATTACCGCGCTAGCCCGTGCCTCCCGAGCGTTCAACGCCCGCTCGGTCTGGTATCTGGCCGGTGAGGCCGGTATTCGTCAGTTCCTTGACATCGGTACCGGCCTACCGAGCGCCAACAACACCCACGAGGTCGCTCAGGAAGTCACGCCGGAGTGCCGCATTGTTTACGTCGACACCGACCCGCTGGTGTTGACGCACGCCAAAGCCCTACTCACTAGTACCCCCGAGGGGGCGTGTCAGTACATCGACGCAGACGTGCGCGAACCCGACCTCATTCTGCGAGCGGCCGCCCAGACACTGGACTTCCGCCAACCGGTCGGACTCATGCTGAACAACATCCTGGGTCACATCACCGACGACGCCATGGCGTATGCCATTGTGAGTCGACTCATGGATAACCTGTGCTCCGGGAGTTACCTCTCGCTCAACGACGGTACCAACGTCATTCGCGGGAAAGAGTTTGAGGAGGCCATCCGAGTCTGGAACCAGGCTAGCTCGGTCCCGTACCGCCTGCGCAGCATCGAGCAGATCACTCGTTTCTTCGACGGTCTGGAACTCGTGGAACCCGGTGTAGTGTCGGTTCCGCGTTGGCGACCCGAATCGAACCCCTTCGGCGTTGCTGCCGAGCTGGACGAGTTCGGCGGCGTGGCGCGAAAGCCCTGACCGACAACTCACTCTAGTCAGTTTAGTTCATGCCTTCGCTATGTAATGCGGCGTAGTTGAGGCTTTCGATAATTTAGGTCGAGAGTTGCTCGGAGACCCGCACAACCCACGCCCTGCACGTCGTGTCTCCCTAGGTGATCAGCGCTGCGGAAAGCATTGCACCGGTGCTGCGCAGAGACCTTCGGCCGACCGCACCGATGATCATCATCAGCAAAGCAAAAGCAGCGTGAAGAACTCCTTCGGGTCAGTGTTCATCGAGGCGTAGCGCGACGTCAGCGGCACGCAGCGACAGCTCCAGCCAACCCGCCGCATGACCAATCAACGTTCACACTGAACTGTACAACCGTTTAAGAGATCTCAATCCATGCCTCCGAGCGGGAGATGGCTGACCAATTTGTCCGCCCTGTGGGAGATCTGCTCCTTTGCCAACCGGCGTCGGCCGCCGAGGCCCCCTTTTTTAGTCGAGGTAGTCGCGGAGCGGGTGTGAGCGTAGGGGGTGGCGCAGCTTGGTCATGGTCTTAGCCGTGATCTGTCGGATCTGCTCCCGGGTGAGTCCGTAGAGGTGGCTGATGTCATCGAACGTGCGTGGTTGGCCGTCGGTGAGCCCGAATCGCAGGCAGATGATGCCGGCGTCGCGCTCGGATAGCGTGGCAAGCACCGCGTGCAGCTGGTGTTGCAGCAGCGCGAAGCAGACCACGTCCGCCGCGACCATGGCCTGGGAGTCTTCGATGAACTCGCCCAGCGGGGAATCACCGGGCTCGCCGATGGTCTGATCCAACGAGAAAAGCTCCCGGGTGTAGTGTTGGAGCTCGCGCACTTTCCCGGGGGTGATGCCCAGCTCCGTGGCCAATTCTGCCGGGGTGGGCTCACGACCCAGGTCTTCAAGCAGCTCGCGCCGGATACGACCCATTTTGTTGATCATCACGTCGGTGTGTACCGGGATGCGGATGGTGCGGGCCTGATCAGCCATCGCCCGGGTGATGGCTTGACGGATCCACCAGGTGGCGTAGGTGGAGAACTTCACGCCCTTGGTGTAGTCGAACTTCTCCACCGCGCGGATCAGGCCCAGGTTGCCCTCCTGGATCACGTCGAGCAAGGGCATGCCGCGGCCGGTGTAGCGCTTGGCCACTGAGACGACCAGGCGAAGGTTGGCCTCCAGCAGACTGTTTTTGGCGCGCTGGCCGTCGCGGACGATCGCGCCCAGCTCCCGGCGCAGCTGTGGGGAGAGCTTGTCGGGCGGGTCCTCGGCCCGGCGCAGCCGCTCGGCGGCATAAAGCCCGGCCTCAATGCGCTTGGCCAGATCCACCTCCTGCGCCGCGTTGAGCCGAGCGATCTTGCCGATCTGCTCGAGGTAGACCCGCACGGAATCGGCCGAAAGGGGGAGCTCGGCCTTCTTGCGCCCCTGGCGTAGCGGCTGGGGCTCCTCCTCGTCCCAGACGAAGTCTCCGGGCTGCTCGACTGTGTCCAACGGCTCCGCAAGATCCCGGGCACTCTCAAGGGCGACCGGAACATTGTCAGTCGGCAGAGCCAGGGACACTGAGCTACGCTCGCCGCGCCCGAATTGCACATCCTTAACCGGTGCCGGCTGCGCCTTCCGGGGTGCATTGATCACCCGGCGGTCTTCGCGACATCGTCGTCACCTCCTCCACCGGGTTCCCGACGACACCGAGATCTCTGGTGGCAACTCACCGAGCACGAGAGGCGGGGGGGGGAAACTTCGGTCTCCTCACGGACTCGGCCGCGACCTGGATACCCTTTGAACTGCACGGGAAAACGGCCGCTTTCATAGCGTAATCGGATCGTGCGCGCCTATACAGGGTCGCTGACCACAGAAGGTCGCTGAGCCATCGATCATCACCGGGGCGCGACGCGCCGACAATCACGGACAAACGCATATACCGGCGGAGTCAGCAGAAATCAGCAAACCGCCGTGACAC
Organism: Pseudonocardiaceae bacterium; assembly: GCA_025937115.1. Next base: position 3,697 of record JAICSB010000253.1, read on the forward strand.
CCGCACCGGCCGACACCGACCAGGCCGAACCACGACACAGATCACCCGTGACGGTCCTCAACGCGTCTGGACGACCGTGATCCGCGACGTTCTGCGAAGTCGTTCTCGGATGGACAAGACCACAACCCCGGTCGCCACGCCGCAGCGGGTTCAGGGGCTGCCCCGCCGCGGCGCGACACCGTGGGAGAAGCCGGCACGCTTGTCGTGGTCAAACCAGGGACTTCATCGACCAAGCCTACTTACCGTAAGCCTCTCCGGTGCTGCCCAGCAGAGCGCCACTGCCTGCGGCAACACAATCTATGAGCGTCCCGGTACGGTATTGCGAATAACTACGGATCTTGGGGTTGCGGTCGAGCCACTTCAGCGACACTATCGGCCGAGGCACGTGTCGTGGCCACGCTGCCCAACCACGCATGCGATCAAGGCGCCGAGCGGAACTCGCGAACGAATCAAGGGACGGCCGATCAGCGTTCGGGACGACGAGCCATCCGCGCGGTGGGCCCCGAATCATCCACCCGATGAACCAGACGCCGCCCAGCCACTCCCGGCATCTGCGTCGGCGGTCTTAGCGTCGTGCCTGGCTACGTGCCCCTGCCCGGTCCGCTCCTGGGAACCCGTGTTGTGGACCGGGCGGACGAACTTGTAGCCCACGTTGCGCACCGTGGCGATGAGCTGCTCGTGCTCGGGGCCGAGTTTGGCCCGCAGCCGCCGAACATGGACGTCGACCGTGCGGGTGCCGCCGAAGAAGTCATAGCCCCACACCTCCTGCAACAACTGCGCCCGGGTGAACACCCGCCCGGCATGCTGAGCGAGGTACTTCAGCAGCTCGAACTCCTTGTAGGTAAACTCCAGCGGCCGACCCCGCAGCCGGACGGTGTAAGTTGCCTCGTCGATCACCAGCTCACCCACTATCAACGCGCCCCTGCGGCCAGCGCCCCGGCGCTCTGCGGAGCGCCGGGCGACGAGCAACCGAAGCCGGGCATCGACCTCGGCCGGACCCGCGGTAGGCAGCAGGAACTCGTCGCAACCCCACTCGGCGGACAGCGCCACCAAAGCACCCTCACTGATCACGACCACCACCGGCACCTCCAACCCGGTGGATCCCACCAACCCGCACAGGCTACGCGAACCGGCCAGATCCGAGCGAGCATCGACAAAAACCGCGTCGTAGGAGCCAGCGTCGAACAGAGCAGCGACCTCCGGGGCGGCCGACCGCACCCCGTGGCCCAACAAGGACAACGCAGGCAGCATCGAGTGCGGGTCAGGATCGGCGGTGAGCAACAGAAGGTCCATGCCCGCTCCCTCCTGGAGCCGGCGGCTGGCGGCCGCGGTCGACAGCATGCTCAGGCAGGATACCGGTTGTAGAAACGTCGATTCCGGTCCTTGAGCGAATCAAGGGGCACCACCAGCGCCCACGGCTCGCTGAATGCAGGGTAGGCGGCGCGATGTGAGACCGGTAACCAGCACAGTCGCCAGACCACGGATCTGGGGACGTAAACGGTGAGCCGGGTTTGGGTGGCTTGCCGCTGACACCAAGGTGTTCTCCGATGAGCCTGATGAGACAGGGAAACGTCGCGATCCGCTCCTGACACTGGTGTTGCCAGTCTCTTATCCTCGACGGGTGCCGTGCTTAGCGACCGGAGCACTAGTGTAGTGTCTCATTATTGATTTTACGCTTGTTGGAGGGCGACTCGTCCGCGGGCGACCTTGGCGAGGATCTGGTCAGCGGTGGCGGTCCACACGAATGGTTTCGGGTTTCCGTTGTTGGCTTCCAGGTAGTCCTCGA
>JAICSB010000157.1 GCA_025937115.1 Pseudonocardiaceae bacterium
ATCACCCACGCCGGCCACGCCACCGTGCCGGTGACGGCCGACCAGCCGATCACCACCGGCATACACCCGGCGGCGCCACCCCAAATGATGTTCTGTGCGGTGCGCCGCTTGAGCAGCAACGTGTAGACGAAGACGTAGAACAGAATCGTCGCTACCGCCAACGCCGCGGAAAGGAGGTTGGTGGTCGCCCACAGCCAGCCGAAAGCGGCTAACCCCAAAGCGACCCCAAAAATCAGCGCATGGCGGACCGGGATCTGGTGGGTGACCAGTGGCCGGGCTCGAGTGCGGTGCATTTCAGCATCGATATCGGCATCGGCGACGCAGTTCAGCGCGTTCGCGCTGCCTGCAGCCATACTGCCGCCCACCAGAGTGGCTAGGACCAGCCACAACGACGGCACTCCACGGGCGGCTAGCAACATCGCCGGTATGGTGGTGACTAACAATAGTTCGATCACTCGCGGCTTGGTCAACGCCAGGTAGCCGCGTAGCACGCCGCCAACTTGCCGCGTTCGCGGTGTTACCCGAGCCTGGACGCTGCTGCTCACCGCGCTCCCGCAAGCAGTAATCGACAGGGCCGAGGTGCTCGACTCACCGTCGCCCCTCCTGATGATATGTCTCGGACAGCGGCAGGACTGAGCAGCGGCCCGGGCGGGTAAATGCTTTACTCAGAAATGGTAGTCAGGTGGCGTGCGTCACGCCCGGTCGGGGCACCCGGTCGATGCGTCCACACTGGTCGCCACCTGGCTAGGCTGGATCGCAGACGATCGGCCCGGCCGGCTATCCGCGCCCCGGGCCGCCCGACCGAGCACAGTCAGGAGCACGAGCGTGTCCGTCACCGACGATCTGACCCAGCTCACCACCCCCCAGGTGCCCGACGACTGGACCGATCTAGACACCCGCGCGGTGAACACCATCCGGGTTCTCGCCGCTGACGCTGTCCAGCGGGTCGGCAACGGTCACCCGGGCACCGCCATGAGCCTCGCCCCGCTGGCCTACACCCTGTTCCAGCGAGTACTGCGCCACGACCCCACTGATCCAGCCTGGACCGGACGGGACCGGTTCGTGCTGTCCTGCGGCCACTCCAGCCTGACCTTGTATCTGCAGCTGTTCCTGTCCGGCTACGGGCTGGAATTGGAAGACATCGAGCAGCTGCGCACCTGGGGCTCCAAAACTCCGGGCCACCCGGAGTACGGGCACACCGTTGGCGTGGAGATCACCACCGGGCCACTGGGCCAGGGGCTGGCCGCCGCGGTTGGGATGGCCATGGCGGCTCGCCGGGAACGCGGCCTCTTCGATCCCAACGCCGCGCCGGGTGAGAGCACCTTCGACCATTACATATATGTCATCGCCTCCGACGGCGACATCGAGGAGGGCGTCACCTCCGAAGCCTCGTCGCTGGCCGGCACCCAGGAACTCGGAAACCTCGTGGTGTTCTACGACGATAACGAGATTTCCATCGAAGACGACACCAAGATCGCACTGTCGGAGAACACTGCCGCCCGTTACGAGGCTTATGGCTGGCACGTGCAGACAGTCAACGGCGGTGAAGACGTCGTCGGCATCCTTGACGCGATCGAGGCGGCCAAGGCCGAGGCCGGCCGACCGTCGCTGATCGTGCTGCGCACCGTGATCGGCTATCCCGCGCCGAACAAGATGAACACCGGGGCCGCGCACGGCTCCGCGCTGGGCGCCGACGAGGTGGCCGCGGTGAAGGAAGCACTGGGCTTCGACCCGCAGAGCTCCTTCGTGGTGGAACCGGAAGTGCTCGAACACGCCCGTCAGGTAGTGGCCCGCGGCCAGGCCGCGCACGCACAGTGGCAGAGCTCCTTCAACAAATGGCGGAAAGCGAACGCATCCGGGGCCGCGCTGTTCGATCGCCTCATCAACCGGCAGCTACCGGCGGGTTGGGCAGAGAAGCTACCCACCTGGCAGCCCGACAAGAAGGGCGTGGCGACCCGCAAGGCCTCCGGCGAAGTGCTCGGCGCGATCGGCGAGGTACTGCCGGAGTTGTGGGGTGGCTCCGCGGACCTCGGTGAAAGCAACCTCACCACGATCAAGGGCGCCGACTCGTTCGGGCCGGAGAAGATCTCCACGAAGATGTGGAGGGCCCAGCCCTACGGCCGCACCCTGCACTTCGGGGTGCGCGAGCATGCCATGGGCGCGATCCTCAACGGGATCGTGCTGCATGGGCCGACCCGGCCCTACGGCGGTACGTTCCTGATCTTCAGCGACTACATGCGCCCCGCGGTGCGGCTGGCCGCGCTGATGGCGGCGCCGACGATCTACGTCTGGACCCACGACTCGATCGGTTTGGGTGAGGACGGCCCCACCCATCAACCAGTCGAGCAGCTGGCCTCGCTGCGGGCCATCCCGGGACTGGATGTGGTCCGCCCGGCCGATGCCAACGAGACGGCGGCGGCCTGGAAGGCACTGCTGGAAAAGGGCACAAGGCCCACCGGCCTGTGCCTGACCCGGCAGAGCGTGCCGGTCCTGGAGGGCACCGACGGTGCGGGCGTCGCGCGCGGAGGTTACGTCCTCGCCGACACCGCGACCGAGCTCGGCGGCGGCCTGCCCGATGTGCTGCTGATCGCCACCGGCTCCGAAGTGCAGTACGCCGTCGCCGCCCAGCAGACGCTGGCCGCCGAGGGGATCAGCGCGCGGGTGGTGTCGATGCCGTGCGTGGAGTGGTTCGACGAGCAGGGCCAGGCCTACTGCGACCAGATACTTCCTCCGGCGGTGAAGGCTCGGGTGGCCGTCGAGGCCGGCATCGCAATGCCGTGGCAGCGTTTTGTAGGCGATCACGGCGAGGTGGTCTCGCTGGAGCATTTCGGTGCTTCCGCCGACTGGCAGACCCTCTACCGGGAGTTCGGTTTCACCGGCGAGGCAGTAGCCAACGCGGCCCGGCGCAGTCTAGACCACGCCAAGCGGATCAAGCACTGACCTCTACGGGCGGGAGGACCCCTCGTGAGCAGCACCGATACGTTAAAGGCCCTATCCGAGGCGGGCGTCTCCATCTGGCTGGACGACCTGTCCCGGCAGCGGATCAACTCGGGCAATTTGGCCACGCTGATCACGGAGCAGCACGTAGTGGGGGTGACCAGCAACCCGACGATCTTCGCCCATGCGGTGGTCCACGCTGAGGATTACGCGGAACAGGTCAAGCAGCTGGCCACCCGCGGCGCCTCGGTCGACGAGGCCGTGCGTGAGATCACCATCGCTGACGTGCAGCAGGCCTGCGATGTGTTCAGCGGGACCTGGGAAACCAGCGGCGGGGTGGACGGCCGGGTGTCGTTAGAGGTCAGCCCGCAGCTGGCGCACGACACCGATGCCACCATCGCCCAGGCCGGCGAGTTGTGGAAGCTGGTCGATCGACCCAATGTGATGATCAAGATACCGGCGACGGTCGAGGGCCTACCCGCCATCGCCGGTGCGCTGGCCGACGGGATCAGCATCAACGTCACGTTGGTTTTCTCCGTGGAGCGCCACCGCGAGGTGATGGCGGCGTTTTTCACCGGCCTGGAGCGGGCCAGCGCGAACGGCTACGACCTGGCCAGGATCGCGTCGGTCGCGTCGTTCTTCGTCTCCCGGGTCGACACCGAGGTGGACAAGCGGCTGGAAGCGATCGGCACCGACGAGGCCCTTGCGCTGCGCGGGCAGGCCGCGGTCGCCAATGCCCGGCTGGCGTACGCGGCATACCAGCAGGAGTTCGGCACGCAACGGTGGGCTGCGCTGGAGCGGGCCGGGGCACGGCCGCAGCGGCCGCTGTGGGCGTCCACCGGGGTGAAGAATCCGGCCTACCCGGACACCAAGTACGTCACCGAACTGATCGCTCCCGGAGTCGTGAACACGATGCCGGAAAACACCCTGCTCGCGCTGGCCGACCACGGCGAGGTTCCCGGCGACCAGGTCTCGGGCACCGCCGAGACGGCCCAGCGCACCTTCGATGAGTTGGCCGAGGTGGGGATCGATCTCGACGACGTGTTCGTCGTGCTCGAGCGCGAGGGCGTGGAGAAGTTCGACACATCTTGGGCCGAGCTCGGCGAGACGGTGGCCGGGCAGCTGGCCAAAGTCGCACCGAACTCAGGGAACTGACCGCGGATGTCTGCGCTTCCCTCGATCCCGCGGGTCACCGTCGAGGCCAGCTCGCCCAGCGCGGCGACGGACTCCCTCGTCGACAGGCTCGTCAACGAGCGGGTGGCCTCCTCGCTAGGCAACCAGGATCCAACCTTGTGGGGTCCTCGGGCGCAGCAGGAGGCCGCCCGGCGGCTCGCCTGGGTGGCCCTTCCTCTCAGCAGCCGACCACTGCTCGCCACCGTCGATGCGCTGTGGTCTGACCTGCATTCCGACGGGATCGACCGCGTCGTGCTGGCTGGGATGGGCGGCTCGTCGCTGGCCCCCGAGGTGATCTGTGCCACTTCCGGGGTGCCGCTGACCGTGCTGGATACCACCGACCCCGGTGAGGTGGCCGATGCGCTGGCCGGTGACCTGGCACGCACGGTGCTCGTGGTGTCGTCGAAGTCGGGGTCCACGGTGGAGACCGACAGCCATCGGCGGATATTCGCTGCCGCGTTCGCCGAGGCCGGATTGAACCCAGCGGCGCATCTGGTTGTGGTGACCGACCCGGGGTCGCCCCTGCAGCGGATCGCGGAGGAGCAAGGCTATCGGGCGGTGATCACCGCTGAGCCGAACGTGGGCGGCCGCTACTCGGCGCTGACCGCCTTCGGCCTCGTCCCGGCTGGCCTGGCCAGGGCGGATATCGCGAACCTGCTCGATGATGCGGAGCTGCAGGCGCCGTGGCTGGCCGCCGACGACCCGGCGAACCCAGCGCTGCGGCTGGCCGCTGCCCTGGCGGTCGGGCATGCCGCCGGTGCCGAGAAGGTGGTGCTCGCCGACACTGGCTCGGGGATCGTCGGTTTCGCCGACTGGGCCGAGCAGCTCATCGCCGAGTCCACCGGCAAGGACGGCACCGGCCTGCTGCCGGTGGTGGTGCGCAACCCCGCAGCGCCGGGCTTCGCCGACGCCGGACCGGATGCCACGCTCGTCGCGATCGGTCCCGAGGAGAGCAGTGCTGCGGCAGCAGTGACCGTCACCGGCAGCCTGGGTGGGCAGTTGCTGCTCTGGGAGTACGCCATCGCGGTGGTCGGCCGGCTGCTGGGGATCAACCCGTTCGACCAGCCCGACGTGGAAACCGCCAAGGTCGCAGCCCGGGCGCAGCTCGACGCTGCACACAAGTCCGCCGCCAGACCCGCGCCGGCGTTCGTCGAAGGTGACGTCGCGGTATACCCCGTCGGGGACTGGTTGCCAGCCAGCGTCGCCACCCTCAGCGACGCGCTGCAGGCGCTGATCACCGCTACCCCAGCACGGGGCTATCTCGCGGTGCAGGCATATCTGGATCGCATCGCCGACGCGTCGGCCGCGGTGCTTCGTACCGAACTGGCCCGCCGCAGCCAACTGCAGACCACCTTCGGGTGGGGTCCCCGGTTCTTGCACTCGACCGGCCAGTATCACAAGGGCGGCCACCAAAACGGGTCGTTCCTGCAGGTGACCGGTGCGGTCGGCACGGATATCCCAGTGCCGGGCACCGCCTTCACCCTTGGTGATCTGCAGCAGGCCCAGGCCTTGGGCGACGCTGACGTGCTCGCTGCGCACGGCCGGCCGGTGCTGCGGGTTCATCTACTCGACCGAGCGGCCGGACTGGTCGCGCTGGCGCACGCGCTGGGAGAGCTGTGACCGCAGCAAGCAGCAAGACCCCGGCCGGCTGGGTGAATCCGCTGCTGGACAGCAGGGACAAGCGACTACCCCGGATCGCCGGCCCGTGCGGTGTCGTCATCTTCGGCGTGACCGGGGACCTGTCCCGCAAGAAATTGATGCCGGCGATTTATGACCTGGCCAATCGCGGGCTGCTGCCGCCCGGTTTCGCGTTGGTCGGGTTCGCGCGCCGGGATTGGGCCGATGAGAACTTCGCTGAGCTGGTCCACGACGCGGTCCGGGAACACGCTCGCACCCCATTCCGGGAGGAGGTCTGGGCCCGGCTGTCCGAGGGCATCCGGTTCGTGCCTGGCAGCTTCGACGACGACGCCTCCTTCGACGACCTCGCGTCGGTGGTCGCAGACCTCGATCAGCAACGGGGTACCGGCGGCAACCACGCCTTCTACCTGGCCATCCCGCCCGCGACGTTCCCTGTGGTGCTCAAGCAGCTGGCCCGCACAGGCCTGGCGGAGCGCAACGGCGATCAATGGCGCCGGGTGGTCATCGAGAAACCGTTCGGACATGACCTGAACAGCGCCTGTGAACTCAACGAGATCGTCAACGACGTCTTCCCCGAGGAATCGGTGTTCCGCATCGATCACTACCTCGGAAAGGAGACCGTCCAGAACATTCTCGCGCTGCGCTTCGCCAACCAGCTTTACGAGCCGATCTGGAACAGCAACTACGTCGACCACGTGCAGATCACCATGGCCGAGGACATCGGATTGGCCGGTCGCGCCGGCTACTACGACGGCATCGGAGCGGCGCGAGACGTGATCCAGAACCACCTGCTCCAGTTGCTCGCGCTCACGGCGATGGAGGAACCGCTGTCCTTCTCGCCGGGATCGCTGCGCGGCGAGAAGATCAAGGTGCTGTCCGCTGTCAAGCTCGCGGAGCCGCTGGACGAGACCACCGCACGCGGCCAGTACACCGCCGGCTGGCAGGGCGGCACGAAAGTCGTCGGGGTACTCGAAGAGAAGGGTTTTCACCAGGGCTCCACCACCGAGACGTTCGCCGCGATCACGCTGCACGTAGATACCCGGCGGTGGGCTGGCGTGCCATTCTTTTTGCGCACCGGCAAGCGGCTGGGACGGCGGGTCACCGAGGTCGCGGTGATCTTCAAGCGGGCTCCGCACCTGCCCTTCGAGACGACCATGACCGAAGAGCTGGGACAAAACGCCTTGGTGATCCGGATTCAGCCGGACGAGGGCGTCACCATCCGGTTCGGGTCCAAGGTGCCGGGCACCGCGATGGAGGTCCGGGACGTCACGATGGATTTCCGCTATGGCACGGCGTTCACCGAGTCCTCACCCGAGGCTTACGAGCGCCTGCTGCTGGACGTCCTGCTCGGGGAGCCGTCGTTGTTCCCGGTCAACGCCGAGGTCGAGCTGTCCTGGGCGATCCTCGACCCGGTGCTCGAACACTGGGCGAAGCACGACGGGCCCGAGCCCTACGCCGCAGGCACCTGGGGGCCACCGTCGGCGGATCGGATGATCGCTACGGCCGGACG
>JAICSB010000444.1 GCA_025937115.1 Pseudonocardiaceae bacterium
TGCCGTCCACGTCGGTGGCGACCAGCCGCGGCATCTGCATGCCTTGACCCTACGTTCCCGGCGTGTCGCAACCCCATCCTTAGCGCCTTGGCGAACGCCCGGCACTATCCCTGGCTCGATGATCCCCCGTGGTTCACGCGGACACTGGCGGCCTTTTTCGGCTGACCGCGTCGAGCAGCAGCGTCGCGGCCACCGTCGCCCCGTCGGTGCGGATCTTGCCGGCCACGGCGGTCGCTCGGGCGCGGGTCTCGGGGGTCAGGGCCGTCCTGAGCGCGGCTGACAGGGACTCGGTGGTCGGAGTCGGACCGTCGTGCGCCGCGCCGATGCCCAGGTCGGCCACCCGGCCGGCCCAGTAGGGCTGGTCCACCACCTGGGGTACCACCACCTGAGGCGTGCCGGCCCGGGTGGCCGTCGTCGTCGTGCCCGCGCCGCCGTGGTGCACGACGGCGGCCACCCGGCCGAACAGTGCCTGCTGGTTGACCTCGCCGACGCGCAAGCAGTCGTCCCGGCCGTCGATCAGGGCCAGGTCGGCCCAGCCGTGGGAGACGAGTGCGCGGCGGCCCTGCGCGCGGATCGCCTCGATGGCCACCCGGGCGATGTCCTTCGGGGCGCGCAGTGCAGGGGTCTGCATTGCCATGCTGCCGAAGCCCACATACACCGGTGGTGTGCCGGCGTCCAGGAACGCCACCAGCTCGGCCGGGAGCAGGCGAACGTCGGGCAGGATCCACGCGCCGGTCTGCACGACGTCGAGGTCCGCCGGCTGCTGCCACGGGTCCAGGGTCGGGTCCGTCGCCAGCCACGGCTGGTCGCCGATGACGTAGTCGCGGACGTTGTCCACCGGGGGCAGGCCGATCGCCACCCGGTGGGTGTTGAGCGCCGCGCCGAACAGCTCGTTGATGTTCCGGGCGTCCAGGTCCCACAGCACCCGGTTGTCGGTCACCTCCGGTGGGAACGGCCGGCCCGGATACGCCAGCGGCGGGTGGTGCGGAGACGGCAGGGTGAGCTGCTGGAAGCTCGCGTACACGTAGCGGATGCCCAGTTTCTCGGTCACCGACCGCGCGCTGGCCGCGGCCGGCATCACGCCGGGGCAGGTCCGCCGCCGACGGCGGCGTCGCCCCGGTCACCAGCGGGCGCACCGGCCGGCCGACCGGCACCAGCGGCACGCCGACCTCCGCCAGTCAACTGAACAGCTCCACAGCTCCCGAACTCCACTACAGAGCTGTCCGAGACCACCAGAGCGACCCTGCTGTGGAGTTCGGGAGCCGTAGGGCAACGGCCTAACGAAGACCGTCGTGGTCAGCGATTGTCGCCACCGTAGCCGTCTGACGATCTGGTGACACGGTGAACCGCCACTGGTCCAACGTCGGTTTGCCCTGGTCCAGCCACCAGCGGTAGGCGGCCTCCACCTCATCCCATAAGCGGCGGGGACCGCGCTGGCGGACTTCGTACCGGTCGTCGGTTTCGGCTGGGATGACGCTGGCCCACGACCCCGACAGCGGGTCACCCAACCACGCCACGCCATGACGGGGATTGCGGCCGGGCGTGCGGGGCCACAGCTCGTAGCGACACGTTGGTACGGCGACGGCGGTGGCCCACCGCGGCGCTTCGTTGCCCAGCGTCGTCGCCGACGTCCGGTCAGGTGGTAGGTACGGCTGGCCGGTCAGGTCGACCACTGAACAGCCGAGCGCGGCGGCCAAATCCTCAAGCAAGCCACGGCGGTTAACGCCCTCTCATCCCCTGCCCTCACCGAAGCCCTGGGGAGCTACCCCGGGGCGTAAATCCCGATGACGAGGAACCTCCAGGCTACGCGGCAGCGAGTAGGATCTCGCACAGAAACTTGATCATGGCGTCGCGATCCCCATGGGCGCAGTGTGCCTCGCGGCGCGGGCCTCGACACCACCGACGCCGGGCACGCTTCCAGGCAGATAGTCGGAGATCGGCAATGGGTGGCACCGTGACAGCACGCCCGTATGTCCTGCTCTCGGTGGCGATGTCCGTCGACGGCTACATCGACGATATGCGCGATGCTCGGTTGATGTTGTCCAACGACGAGGACTTCGATCGGGTCGACGAGGTACGTGCCAGTGTGGATGCCATTCTGGTGGGAGCGAACACGATCCGCCGTGACAATCCCCGGTTACTGATCCGTTCCGTGCAGCGCCAGCAGGAGCGAGTGCGCCGCGGCGTGGCTCCGCATCCCATCAAGGTGACGCTGACCGGTAGTGGTGATCTGAACGCCGAAGCACGGTTTTTCTCCCCGGGTGACGGCGAAAAGCTCGTCTATACCCGCGATCCTGCAGTATCGGCTCTTCGTGAGGCGTTCGGGAACGTCGCGACCGTGGTCGGTGCCGGAACGCCGATTGATCTGGGTGTCATGCTGGACGACCTCGCCGAGCGCAAAGTCGAGCGGCTGCTGGTGGAGGGTGGCGGCACCATCCATACCCAGTTCCTCACTGCCGGACTCGTGGATGAACTCCACCTCGTGATCGCGCCGTTCTTCGTCGGTGACGTCGGTGCCCCCCGCTTCGTGCATCCGGGCCAATTCCCCCAGGACTCCGCGCATCCGATGACACTCGCGGAGACCCGGCAGATCGGGAACGTGGTCCTGCTCCGCTACCTCCGCTCTCACGCATGCTGAGAGATGCTCATCTGATGCACCTCGTCTGGCTGGAGCGGCCGCGCGTAGTCACGTCTACCCGAGCCTCGCGCTCATCTCTGAACTGGTGTCTCGCGGGCATCGCGTCAGCTACGCAGCCATGCGGTGGGGCGCGCCCGCATCATTATGGTGCTTTTTGATATCATCATGGTATAATCATGGTATGATGATGGCATGGCCATGACGTTACGGCTCACACCTGAGCTCGATGCCGAGCTCCGCGCCACCGCCGAGGAGGAGCACCGCAGCGTGCACCAAACGGTGGTACACGCCATCGAGACGTATCTCGCGCTGCGCGAAACCACCGAGATCAAGGCCGATCCCGCCGCCCTGCGAGCACTCGCCGAGGCACGGGAGGGCGTTCGCGAAGGCGACGTCGTCTATGGCACCGACGCCGTGCGGGCCCTCATCGCCGGGCGCCGCGTCTCGTGACCGACCCGTACGAGCTGGGGACGGCAGCCCCGGCTCGCCGAGCCTTGGCCGAACGGTTGCCCCCCGACGTCGCCGCCGCGGCCGTCGAGCTCATCACCGGTCCGTTACTCGACATTCCCCATCGCGTCGGTAAGCCGTTGGGCGAAGAACTGACCGGCATCTATAGCGCCCGGCTCGCCCGGAACTGGCGGGTGCTGTACGAGATCGACGACACCAAGCACGTGGTGATCGTGCTCGATATCAGACACCGCTCGGCGGCCTACCGGCTCCGCCAGTAGAACTCCCGCCGAACGCCTCTGCGCAGTAGCGGCCGAGGCAGGCCGCGTTCCAGGGTTAGCCGGTGAGGGCGTTCAAGGCGGTGTCGACGTCGTCTTCGGTGGAGTAGATGTGAAATGAGACCCGCAGTTCACCGGCGCGGGTCGCTGCTCGGATACCGGCTGCGGTGAGCTTGCGGTCAGCGTCGGGGACGGCA
>JAICSB010000139.1 GCA_025937115.1 Pseudonocardiaceae bacterium
GGCTATGACACACGACGCGCCCGGGTTGACGCCGGGCTGCACGCGCTGCGACATTTTTACGCCTCGGCATTGATCCGCCACTGCGAGAACGTCAAGACGGTGCAGCGCCGGATGGGACACTCGTCGTCGGCGACCGCATTGGACACTTATATCCACCTGTGGCCGGACTTCGATGACCGAACACGGCAAGCTGTCGAGCGCGCGCTGTCAGCTCCTGCGGGCACTGTGCGGACAACAGAGAGATCATCCTGATGTTTTCGCAGGTCAGATAAGCGAGGATGGGTCCACGTGCGGTTCTTCTACGACTGCGAGTTCATCGAGGACGGCGTCACCATCGAGCTGATCTCGATCGGAGTGGTGGACGAGCAGGGTCGGGAGTATTACGCGGTTTCCACCGAGTTCAATCCGGAGCGGGCCGGCGACTGGGTGCGCGCACACGTTTTGCCGAAGCTGCCGTCGCCAGCAGACCAGGCATGGCGCGGACGCACGGCTATTCGGGACACGTTGCTCGAGTTTCTCACCTCGTCGGGCGAGCGGGTGGAACTGTGGGCCTGGTTCGCCGCCTATGACCACGTCGCTCTTGCCCAACTGTGGGGCCCGATGCCAGCGTTACCGCGGACCCTACCTCGGTTCACCCGGGACCTGCGGCAGCGCTGGGAGGATGCCGGTAAGCCGGCGTTGCCCCCGCCGCCCAGCGACGCCCACGACGCGGTGGCCGACGCCCGTTACAACCTCGCCCGATGGCGAGTGATCGAGCAGCACCGTCTGGCGCAGCGACACCGTCCCCATTGACCTGCCGCTTTGCCGTATCGAGCCTCCTCATGCCAGGCTCTCGCCCGTCAATCCAATATGGAGCGGAAAGGCGAATCGACATGCGCATCGGTGTGCTCACCGGGGGCGGTGACTGCCCCGGGCTCAATGCGGTGATCCGGGCGGTGGTCCGCAAGGGCATCGAGGTCTACGGGCACGAGATCATCGGGTTCCGGGACGGCTGGCGGGGTCCGATGGAAGGGCTGGTCCAACCGCTTGGTCTGGCTGACGTGGAGCACATCCTGCCTCTCGGTGGCACCATCTTACGGACCTCGCGAACCAACCCGTACCGCAACGGCGGGGCCGAGCAGGTCAAGCAGACCCTCGCCGACCATGGCGTCGACGCGCTGATCGCCATCGGCGGCGAAGACACCCTCGGGGTGGCCAGTCGGTTGAGTGAAGATGGGATAGTCGTGGTGGGGGTACCCAAGACCATCGACAACGATCTGAGTGCCACCGACTACACGTTCGGGTTCGACACCGCGGTGCACATCGCCACCGAGGCGATCGACCGGCTGCGCACCACCGCGGAATCGCATCACCGGGCGGCGGTCGTCGAGGTGATGGGCCGCAACGCAGGCTGGATCGCCCTGCACTCCGGGATGGCCGGCGGGGCGAATGTGATCCTGATGCCGGAACGACCGTTCTCCTTGGACCCGGTGTGCAAGTGGGTCGTCCGCTGCCTCGAGCGGGAAGACGCAGCGATCGTCGTGGTTGCCGAGGGTGCAGTACCCGACGGCGGTGCGGAGCTGCTCGCCACTGCGGAGGTCGATGCTTTCGGCCATAAGCGCCTCGGTGGCGTCGGCATCTGGTTGGCCGACGAGATCGCCCGTCGCACCGGTGCCGAGTCCCGCGCTGTGGTGTTGGGGCATATCCAGCGCGGCGGCACGCCTACTGCTTACGACCGGGTGCTCGCCACCCGGTTCGGGATACATGCGGTCGATGCGGTGCACGAGGGCGACGGTGGCGTGATGGTGGCGTTGCGCGGCACCGACATCATCCGGGTGAAGCTGGCCGAAGCCACCGCAGCAGTCAAGACCGTGCCGCAGCACCGTCACGCGGAGGCCGAGGTCTTCTTCGGCTGACCGGCCCGCCGCAACGGTCTGGAGAATCACGGCATACGCTCAACCACCGTGAACTGGACCGTGGATGTTCCGGTCGACGCGCTGCCGGAGCTACCGCCGCTACCCGCCGATCTCCGTACCAGGCTGGACGCCGCCTTGGCCCGACCCGCCGCGCAGCAACCGAGCTGGCCTGACCCCGACGCGGTGCGCAGCATCCGCACCGTGTTGGAGAGTGTCCCGCCGATCACCGTGCCGCCTGAGGTCGACCAGCTACGCGAGCAGCTCGGGGCGGTCGCACGGGGCGAGGCGTTCCTGCTGCAAGGCGGGGACTGCGCCGAGACCTTCGCCGACAACACCGAGCCGCACCTGCGGGCCACCATCCGCACGCTGCTGCAGATGGCGGTGGTGCTCACCTATGGGTCGAGCATGCCGGTGGTGAAGGTGGGGCGGGTAGCCGGGCAATACGCCAAGCCGCGGTCCGCGCCGGTCGACGTGCTCGGGCTCGCCTCCTACCGCGGCGACATGATTAACTCTCAGCGCCCCATCCCTGAGGCGCGGGTGCACGACCCGTCACGGTTGATCCGGGCCTACGCCAACGCCGCCGCAGCGATGAACCTGGTGCGTTCGCTGACCATGGCCGGCATGGCGGACCTGCACAAGGTGCATGACTGGAACAAGGACTTCGTCCGGCGATCTCCGGCCGGGGCCCGCTACGAGGCGCTGGCCGGCGAGATCGACCGGGGCCTGCGCTTCATGTCGGCGTGCGGCGTGGACGACTCATCGCTGCTGTCCACCGAGATCTACGCCAGCCACGAGGCGCTGGTGCTGGACTACGAGCGGGCCATGCTCCGACTGGACAACAGCAGCGACACGCCCAAGCTCTACGACCTGTCCGCGCATTTCCTCTGGGTGGGGGAGCGGACCCGGGCGCTGGATGGGGCACACATCGCCTTCGCCGAACTGTTGGCCAACCCGATCGGGCTCAAGCTGGGTCCGAGTACCACCCCGGATAAGGCTGTGGAGTACGTCGAGCGGCTCGACCCGCACGGCACGCCAGGTCGGCTCACCCTGATCTCCCGGATGGGGGCGCAACGGGTCCGCGATGTACTGCCTGGGATCGTGCAGAAGGTCACCGCCGCTGGGCACCAGGTGATCTGGCAGTGCGACCCGATGCATGGCAACACCATCGAGTCGTCCACCGGTTACAAGACCAGGCACTTCGACTGGGTAGTAGACGAGGTTCAGGGCTTCTTCGAAGTACACCACGCGCTGGGCACTCACCCGGGCGGCATTCACGTGGAACTCACCGGGGAGGACGTAACCGAGTGCCTCGGCGGCGCCCAGGAGATCTCCGATGCCGACCTTTCCGGTCGCTATGACACCGCGTGCGATCCGCGGCTCAATACCCAGCAGGCCCTAGAACTGGCATTCCTGGTAGCCGAGATGCTTCGCTCGTGAGGGCGTCGACGCTCACAGCGTCGACAGCGCCACGGTAGCCCCGGGGCGAACCGGCTGGCCGGCCTCCGGGGACTGCGAAATCACCCGGTCTGAGAAGCCGCCAAGAAACCCGAAGCCGCCGAGAGACTGGCTGACCGTGCTGTTGAGCCCCGCGTCAGCGAGTTCTTGGCGGGCCTGCGCGACCGAGAGCCCGACCACATTCGGAACGACTGGCGCGGTGCTCACCAGCAAGATGACGTTGGTTCCACGGGCGGCGCCAGTACCGGCCCTGGGGTCGGTGCCGATCGCATGTCCACCCGCGACCTGGTCGTCGAACTGGCGCTGCACCTGCACCTTCAGGCCGGCGCGGGCCAACACCGAGAGCGCCTGGGTCTGACCCATTCCCCGCACGTCCGGCACTGTGATCGGGGCGGGCCCCTTGCTGAGCACCACAGTCACCGGCGCGCCGACGGTGAGCATGGTTCCGGACGGCGGCTGCAGCCTGAGCACGGCGCCTGCCGGCACGTCGTCATCGAACCTCGCGGCGTCGGGATCCAGCCGTGGACTCAGATCCGCCTGCTGGACTGCCCGCTGCGCCTCCTCCGGTGTGCTCCCTATCGCCAGGTCGGGCACCACCGGATGGCCCAGCGAGATCACCACGGTGATGTCCGAGCCGCGTAGCGCGCGCTGGCCCGGCGCGGGGTCGCTGCGGATCACCGTGTCGCCAGGGACGGTGTCGCTGTGGTCGTCGGTGAGATCGGCCTTCAGCTCAGCGGCGGACAGCGCGCCGGCCACCGCCCCACGTTGCAGACCCACGAGATTGGGAACCACGGTCCACCGGCCGCTGCCCAACCACCATGCGCCCACCCCGACCGCGCCGGCGAGCATCAACACGATCACCATCCAGGCGATGAAGGCACGCCGGTTACGGGCTCGCTCGTCTAGGTAGAGGTCGTCGTGGGAAGTCGGAGCACTTGGTGCGATCTCGCCCCTAGCGAGAGCTCGAGTTACCCGCGGTCCGTGTTCGGGCGGGCGGACCACCGTGGCCCCGGTCAACCCAGCGGGGACTGCGGGTACCGGTACGGGTACCCGATCGATTCCCAGCTCGGCTCGCACTGATTGCAACTCCCGCAGGAACGCTGCGGCGTCTGGCGGCCGGGCGTCCGGGTCCCGCCGGGTGGCTCGCACGATGAGGTCGTCCAGCGACGCGGGCACCGCGGCACCAGCTGCGCTCGGGGCCGGCATGTCGTCGTTGACGTGGTGATAGGCCACCGACAACGCGGTCTCGCCAGTGTAGGGGGGTGCTCCGGTGAGCATCTCGAAGAGCATCACTCCGGTGGCGTAGACATCGCTGCGGGCGTCGGCGGCACCGGTCGCGACCTGCTCGGGGGAAAGGTAGGCCACCGTTCCGAGGATGACGTCTCCGGTGCTGCTGCTGGCCTCGGCCACTGCGCGGACCAATCCGAAGTCGGCCACTTTGACCACGCCGCCTGGCCCGATGAGGACGTTCTCCGGCTTGATGTCGCGATGTACCAGCCCCTCCCAGTGCGCCGCGGCCAGCGCTGAGAGCACCATGTCGGCCACCGACAGTGCGAGCGGCACCGGCAGCGGCCCGCGCTGGCGCAGCAGGTCCCGTAAGGTTCCGCCGTCCACCAGTTCCATCACCAGGAAGACGGAGTCACCGACGGGGGAGGAGTCGACACCTTGGTCATGAACCGCGACGATCCCAGGATGATGCAAGCGCGCGGCCGCGCGGGCTTCCCGCTCGAAGCGCTGCAGGAAAAGCGGGTCAGCGGCGAACCGCGGTGCCATCACCTTGATAGCGACCGGACGCTCCAGGCGGGTGTCCGTGCCCCGATAGACGGTGGACATGCCGCCGTGAGCCAGCATCGGACCAACCTGGTAGCGCCCCTCCAGCAGCGCGCCGACCAGGTTGCCGTCGTAATCGGGCCCCTGTCGCTCCACAGTCTGTGGATCGTACGGACCGGCGCGCCCCGAACGGCGGAAGGGCGCCGGCTGGCCGGTATGGCATGGTGACCACCGTGAGCGACCTCGCCATCGCCCTGGACGTGCTCGACCCTGCGGTGGAGGTGCTGCCGCTACCTGATGTCGCGCAACGGCTGAGACTGCCGGTAACCCGAGTGCACCAGATGATGCGTGATGGGCAACTGATGGGGATACGCCGCGACGGCGTGGTGTTGATCCCCGCGGAGTTCCTCAGCGGCGATGCGGTTGTCAAGGGACTGCCCGGCACGATCACCTTGTTACGCGACTCCGGGTACTCCGCCGAAGAGATCCTGCGCTGGTTGTTCACCGCGGAGGATTCATTGCCGGGTACCCCGATCGGCGCGCTGCGAACCAACCGAGGGCGCGAGGTGAAGCGCCGGGCGCAGGCGATGGGATTTTGACCGAATCATTGCGCTGACCCGCTTCCTGCGGCCGTCCTCCCACGCCATGATCGGGCGCGGTATCCTCGCCATTCCGCTGTGACTAGTGGTGATTGTGGTTGGTCAGCCAAAGGAGGAAGCGCGATGCTGGGGAAACTGGGGAAGCTCGTTGTGCTGGCGGGGGCCGTGGAGGCCGCCCGCCGGTACGCCAAGACCAACCCCGACGCGGTCGGCAAGATTGCAGATCAGGCCGGTCGTCTCGTCGACCAGTGCACCAAGGGCAAGTTCAGCAACCAGATCGACGGCGCGGTGCGCAAGGTCCAGGACACCACTGGCCGAGGCTAGTCCACGCAGGCACCCCGATCAGGGTCCGAAGTCGGGCCCGTCGAACCGGTCCACCATGGTGACCTGTTCGACGGGCCTGCCGCGGACCTCGCAGACCGTTCCTACCCTGTGTCCCAGCGAGGGCGTGGCGAACATCAGGTCGCCGAGACTTGGGGCGATACGGTCCGGCTAGGGTCGCCTGCCATGCAGGTTCAGTTGCGCCACAACCCGTCATTCACCGTTGCTCGCTGCCTCCTCGCGGCGGGGGAGCCGCTGCGTGTCGAGGGTGGCGCGATGATCGCCCACAGCGAGGGCGTGCAGCTCGAGTCCAAGGCACAGGGCGGGGTCATGAAAGGCCTAGCCCGTAGCGTGCTCGGCGGCGGTTCCTTCTTCGTCACCACCTACACCGCGCCACAGCAGGGCGGTTGGGTCGATGTCGCGGGGATGCTGCCCGGTGACACTGTCCCGATCACCATCACACCCGAGCGGCCTATTTTCTTGCGCCGCGGTAGCTGGATCGCCAACTCCAACGGCGTTGAGATCGACACCCAGTGGGGTGGGATGGCCAACCTGTTCGGTGGCGAGGGTGGCTTCGGGTTCCGCGCCAGCGGTCAGGGCGAAGCGCTGGTGAGCGTCTACGGTGCTGTCGACTACATCGATTTGCAGCCGCAGGAGCTCGTCACGATCGACACCGGCCACGTCGTCGCCTACGACCTCGCCATCCAATTCAGAATGCGCCGCGCGGTCGAAGGCAGAAGCGTCCAGTCCGTGAAGAGCGGCGAGGGCTGGGTGTTCGATTTCTCCGGTCCAGGTCGCGTACTGCTTCAGTCGCGCAACCCGGAGGCGTTCCAGCAGTGGGTCGCGGCGACGGTACCGGGACGCACGCCGCGCGAGGGCATCGGCGGCATTGCCGGTGGCCTGTTCGGCGGCTGAACTGCAACACTGGTCACCGTGGCCGTGAACTCGATGATGGTCCCGCTCGGCACGCCAGCCCCGCCGTTTGCCTTGCCATCTCTGGACGGCGAGATCGTGGCTTCTGATGGTCTTGCCGCTGGCCGGCCACTGCTGGTGATGTTCCTGTCCAATCACTGTCCTTATGTCCGGCACCTCGAGCGAGAACTGGGCGCGCTGGTTGCCGAGTACGCACCCCGCGTGACTGCGGTGGCGATTTGCAGCAACGACACCGAGAGGTACCCCGACGATGGTGTCGAAGGGCTGACTGAGCAGGCTCACCGCGCGGTGTTCACCTTCCCGTACCTGCTGGACGACAGCCAGCAGATCGCGCGGGACTACCAGGCCGCGTGCACCCCGGACTTCTTCGTCTATGACGGCCAGCGCCGGCTTGCCTACCGGGGCGAGTTCGACGAGTCCCGCCCACGCAACGACGCGCCGGTGACCGGCAAGGCATTGCGGGAGGCGCTGGACCTGGTACTGGCTGGACAGCCGGTTCCCGAACCACAGGTGCCCAGCATCGGGTGCGGCATCAAGTGGAAGCCGGGCAACGAGCCGTCCTGACCGTTGTGCACGCGGCTGCGCCCGGTTACATCTGGCCTACTGCGGTCACCCACACTACGGCGGTCCCGGACTCGTCCGACGCCGCTAGATCGACCTCGGCAGTGATGGCCCAGTCGTGATGCCCGGCCGGATCGTCGAGAATCTGCCGCACGACCCACCGGTCCGGCTGCTGGTCGATGATCAGCAGATCCGGGCCGCGGGCGTCAGCGCCGGTGCCGATCTCGGCATGCTCGACGAAGTATGGTTCCACGGCCTGGCGCCAGGACTGCGCGTCCCATCCGGCGTCCGCGTCGAGCTCCCCGAGCTCCTCCCACCGCTGGCGAGCA
>JAICSB010000293.1 GCA_025937115.1 Pseudonocardiaceae bacterium
CCGTCCCACGTCAACCTGGACCTCATCGTCGTCAAGCCGCGCGACCAACATTCCGCGATGCGCTCGTTCCGGCGCGGCTAGCCTGCCGCGTTCAGAGCTTGCAGTTGATCAATACTGGTTCGGGAGTGAGGGCCACTCCAAAGTGGGCGGCCACCCCGTCTCGGATCTCTCGCGCGAGGACGAGGAGATCCTCGGTAGCCGCGCCGCCGCGATTGGTCAGCGCCAGCGTGTGTTTGCCCGACAGCGCAACCCGGCCGCCCGGTCCGGGGTGCCCGCGGGCGAATCCGGCCTGTTCGATCAGCCAAGCAGCGGACAGCTTGATCCGCCCGGCGCCGCCCGGGTACTGCGGCACCACCACCGTCGGGCCTACCCGGGCTCGGATGCGCTCCAGTACTGCCGCAGCCGCTCCGGCGTCCAGCAACGGGTTGGTAAAGAAGGATCCCGCCGACCAGGTGTCGTGGTCGGCCGCATCAAGCACCATTCCCTTAGCCCTACGTAGGTTCAGCACCGCAGCCCTGACCAGTGCCGCGGGCACCCGGGCGCCGAGATCGACATCCAGCGCCCGAGCCAGTTCGGGAAAGCGGATCGGGGCGGACAGCCCATCGCGGCACAGCTTGAGCCGGATCGTGAGCACGACGGCGGCATCAGTGCTCTTCAGCGCGCTGCTCCGGTAGCCCAGCGCCAGTTCCGATGCAGGCATTGTGCGCACGACACCGCGGCGGCGATCGTAGAGATCTACCTCATGCAGCAGATCGGACAACTCCACCCCGTAGGCGCCGACGTTCTGCACCGGGGTGGCACCGACCGACCCGGGGATGCCAGACAGGCACTCCAACCCTCCATAGCCAGCTGCCACCGTCCGCGCCACCACCGCGTCCCAGTCCTGCCCGGCGGCGGCATGCAACATGCCGGCACCGTCGATCTCAAAGCCCGTAGCGGCCATCAGCACCGCGGTGCCGTCGAAGCCACTGTCAGCGATCACGAGATTGGATCCGCCGGCCAGTAGTAGCACCGGCTCACCAGCGGCATCGGCGGCGCCGATGGCGTCGACGCAGGACCGCTGCGTGCTCGCCACGACGAAGCGGCGGGCCGGCCCACCCAGCCGCAGGGTGGTGAACGCGGAAAGGTCAACTGCATCGCGCGCAGGGCTCGTCGGCGCGGGGCTCGTCACGGACGCTCACGGTAGCCTCCGAATTATGGCCAGCCAATTGGCGCTGCGGCACCGGTACCCGGAGTCGCCAGAGCGCATGCGGGAGGTTCTCACCGACCAGCAGTACCTGCGGGACAAACTCCGCACGGTGGGCGGGCCACGCGGCGAGCTGGTGTCCTGGGAGCGCGACGAGCGCGGCATCACCGTGGTGCTGCACCAGGCGGTTCCGCAGGACGCGATGCCGTCGTTTCTGCGGTCTATGCTGCCCAGCGGCCTGACGATCCGCCGTACGGAGACCTGGAACAGCTCAGGTGGCAGCGTGCACGCGGTGGTCGACGGGGCGCCGGGAACGATCAGCGGGATAATGCGCCTGGAGCCTGACCCCGCCGGATGCGTGCTCGGCGCGCGACTGACGGCCGACGTCGGGCTGCCGCTGATCGGCGCGACAGTGGAGAAGATCATCACCGACAACATCGCCGGACTGATGGAGTCCGAGTACCAGTTCACCCTGGAGTGGCTGCGCAACTCACACGACTAGGCGAATCACCAGCGCTGGCCGCGCTGGACCTCGGTCACCGCGGGTTTGACGTCGACGATGTAGACCAGCACCGCCACCAGCGCGATCAGCCAGAGCATCAGCAAGCTACCCCAGGGTGCGAACAGGAACAGACCTGCCGTGGCGGTGCCGGTGATGCCCAGCCAGGCCGGCTTGGTCAGCTTGTCGGTGGCGGTATAGGCATCGGCTCGCTGCAGCGCAGCGTGAATGAACGCGAAGAGCCCGACCGGAACCGCGAGCCAGTACAGGATCTGAAAGACCCAGAGATCCAACGACTGCAGCAGCACCCGCCCAGGATACGCAGACAACGGCCGACGTGGCGGGCGTGGCACGTTACATGAGGAATTGGGCGACCGTGTGGATCGCCAGGCCGGCCAGCGCCCCGACCACGGTGCCGTTGATCCGGATGAACTGGAGATCCCGGCCCACCTGCAGCTCGACCTTGCGGGAGGTCTCCTCGGCATCCCAGCGTTGCACCGTGTCGGTGATCAGCGTGATGATCTCACCGCGGTAGTTGGCCACCACGTAACTGGCTACCCCCTGCAGCCAGTTGTCCACCTTCGACCTCAGCTCCGCGTCCTCGCGCAGCCGCCCGCCGAGCGCAACCAGCCCGTCGCGCACCCGACGGCGCAGCTCCGACGACTTGTCCTCAGCGGCGTCGAGGAGCATCTTCTTCGCGGTGCCCCAGGCCGAACCGAACAGGATTTGAACCTCTGGGTGGGCCAGCACCTGGAGCTTGACCGCCTCGGCCCGCTCGATCGTCGCCGGGTCCGTGCGCAGGTCATTGGCGAAGTCCAGCAAAAACGTGTCGACGGCCTTGCGCATAGCGTGTTCGGGATCGCTGTGCACCGCCCAGGCGAATGCCAGCACCTCCCCGTAGAGCTTGTCGGCGACCAGCCCGTCGACGAATCTCGGCGACCAGCCCGGCAAACGCTGGCTGACCACCCGCGAAACCGCGCCGTGGTTGTCCCGCACCCACTGATAGGCCCGCTCGGTGAGCAGGTCGACGAGTTTGTGGTGCGCCCCGTCGGTGAGCAGCTGGCCGAGTAATCGGCCCAATGGCGGTCCCCACGGCTGCTCGATCAAGCGTTTCACCAGAGCGTTCTCCAGCACTGCGGCCACGTCCTCATCGCGCAGCACCGTCACCGCGGCACGCACTGCGGTGGCAAGCTCCGCGGTGAGGCGCTCGGCATTGGGAGGCTGCGCCAGCCAGCCGCCGAGTCGCCCACCGATGCCCACCCGGCGCAGCTTGTCGATCACCACCGCCTCGGCGAGGAAGTTCGCGCCCACGAAGTCACCGAGGTTCTCTCCCAGCGCGTCCTTCTTGCGCGGGATGATCGCGGTGTGCGGGATCGGCAACCCGAGCGGGTGGCGAAACAGTGCGGTCACGGCGAACCAGTCGGCCAGCGCGCCGACCATGCCGGCTTCGGCCATCGCCGCCACATACCCCACCCACGGGCCAGCGTTGACATTGAGCTGCGCGATGGTGAAGACCACCGCGGCGCCCAGCAGGAACGCCAGCGCGATCGCCTTCATCCGGCGCAGCGCTCGCTGCTTGTCCTGCTCGTTGGGGGTCAGTTCCACTCTGCTGATTGTGGCTGATTGTGCCCCGCCGAGTCGGCGTGCAGCAGGATGACAATCGTGCGAACCCCGCGAAATCACGGACTGGTTCCCAGGCTGCAACCGTTCACCTCCACGATCTTCGCCGAGATGACCGCATTGGCGGCGCGCACCGGCGCGGTGAACCTCGGTCAGGGCTTCCCGGACACCGACGGCCCAGCCGGCATGCTGGAAGTCGCTCGATCGGCCATCGCAAGCGGGCGCAATCAGTACCCACCCGGGTCGGGCATCCCTGAATTGCGTAACGCCGTCGCCGAGCAGCGGGCAGCCTGTTACGGCCTGGTGCACGATCCGGATACCGAGGTGCTGGTGACCGTCGGCGCCACCGAGGCGATCAGCGCTGCGCTGCTCGCCCTGGTCGGCCAAGGCGATGAGGTGCTGCTCATCGAGCCCTACTACGACTCCTACCCCGCCGCGGTCGCACTAGCCGGCGCAACCCGGCGATGCGTGCCGCTCGTGGCCGACGGGGACTGCTTCGCGGTTGACCTCGACGCGTTGGCCGGCGCGATCACACCCGCCACCCGGGCTCTGCTGCTCAACAACCCGCACAATCCCACCGGCACGGTATTGCACCGCGACGAGCTGGCGGCGTTGGCAGCCCTCGCTGTTGAGCACGATCTGCTGGTGATCACCGATGAGGTGTATGAACAGCTGGTTTTCGATGGAGCGCCGCACCTACCGATCGCCACGTTCCCCGGGATGGCCCAGCGCACCCTGTCCGTCTCCAGTGCGGGCAAGACGTTCAGCGTCACCGGCTGGAAGATCGGTTGGGTGTGCGGGCCCGCGCACCTGGTGGCCGCGGTACGAGCGGTCAAGCAGTTCCTGACCTTCGTCGGGGGAGCACCGTTGCAGCCGGCCGTGGCCCACGCGCTGCGCGCCGAACATGGCTGGGTGACGGAGCATCGAGCGGCGTTGCAGGACAAACAGCGCCGGCTGGCCGCTGGGCTGCGCGCGGCGGGGTTCGGTGTGCTCCGCTCGGAAGGGACCTACTTCATCTGCGCTGACATCCGGCCACTGGGCTATTGCGACGGAGTCGAGTTCTGCCGCGACCTACCGGACCGCACCGGTGTGGTGGCGATACCCGTGCAGGTCTTCGTCGATGACCCCGCGCAGTGGCGACATCTGGTGCGCTTCGCGTTCTGCAAACGCGACGAGGTACTCGACGAAGCGATTGCTCGCCTACAAGCCCACTGGTAATGGCTACAGGATTACGTTAATCAGTCACAGCGTGTAGTGTGAGGTCACTACTGTCCGGGCCAGGCCGGATTGGACGGAAGGGTCGAGGGGGAACCGGTGGCGACCATCCCCGATGCAGGTGGCGCGAGGTATGCGCCCCGCGGGGTGGTGCGCGCGCTATTGCGGCTCGTCGTACTCGCTGGCCTCGTCATCGCCGGATGGCTGCTGGGCTCAGGTGTCGGCCACGCCAATGAGGATCTAGGACAGCCAGGCGCCGGCTTGAGCCAGCTGGCCAGCGATCCGGTTGACATTGGCGCATCATCTGATGGTGGGTCCGGCACTCAGGCCGGCCTGCCGCCCATGGTCGCGTCCGCTATGCACAGCGTGCTGTCCCACGCCTCAGTACCACGGCTGTCCGTCCAGCCGGTCGATGTTCTC
>JAICSB010000338.1 GCA_025937115.1 Pseudonocardiaceae bacterium
ATATGCCGGATTTGTGAACCGCTCGAGGTGAGGTTAAATCACCCGATCGGGCGCGTACAAAAGGTTTAACCGGGCATCCCAGCCGCCTCGGCGCGCCGCCGTTGTAGCGGACCACCGCCCGCGGCGAGCGTGACAGCTGTCACCATTGTGGGGGAATCTGCCCGGTGCACCGCGGCAGGCCCACCAAGATCACGGACTGTGTGACTGAGACGACAAAAAATGTCGCCGAAGTCACGCAAACCGTGATCACCTCACTATTCATTCGGTATCCCGGTGTGGATCGCGAAACATCTGAGCCAGCAGGGTCAGGCAGGGGGGTGATGACGTCGACGGTGGGGAAGTAGGTGAAGAACTCCAAGCGGCCACATCGGGGTCTGGAGGAGGCAGCATGGCTGGACGCGCAGATGCGACAGAAGCCGGCACGACAAGTAAGGCCAGCTCTGAGCCAGGCCGACATCCTCGAAGGAGCTTCGCGCCCGCAAGGTCGCCGAAGTCTTCGGCGCTGGGGTGAATTCCTAGCTGCGCCGAGCTGCTGCACCGGCACCCGCGTGCAGGTGCCGGTGCAGCAGCCGAAGCGCCTCGGCGACCGCTTCGGCACAGACCTCGGCCGGATCGTCGCAATCGATGTAGCAGTGCTCGACGTGCGTCTCCATGCCGTCGGACAGGGCAAGGAACACCGTGCCGGGCGGTTGGCCGTCTTGCCCGTCCGGGCCGGCCGCGCCCGTCAGCGCCACCGCTAAGGCGGCCCGCAGTAACCGCCGAACGCCGTCGGCCATCGCGGCGGCCGCTTGAGCGCTGACTACCGGCCCATGCGGCACGGTGAGCAGCTCGTGTTTGACATCGCTGGCGTAGGCCACCACCGCACCCCGAAACCAGTTGCTTGACCCGGGGGCCTCGGCCAGGGCGCTCGCCACCATCCCGCCGGTCAGCGACTCGGCCACCGCGACATCCAGCCCGGCGGAGTCGAGCAGCGAGGCGATCACTCCGGCTAGCTCGACACGCTCAGCGTGACTATGACCATGGCCATTGCTACCCACCGCGATACCCGGGCATGCCGTCAGCGACCACCGCATCGCGTTGCCCCATCGGCCGCGGCTGCCCGATGGTGGTGTCGCGCTCGGTCTGGTATTCGGACTGGGCGTTGATCTCGGCCCCGAGCAGGACGATGTAGCTGGTCACGAAGAACCACAGCAGGAGCACGATCACGCCGGCCAACGCCCCGTAGGTCTTGTTGTAGTTGCCGAAGTAGTTGACGTAGAGGCTGAACCCCACGCTGCCGAGCAACCACAGCAGCGCCGCCAGCACGCTGCCCACGCTCACCCAGCGGAGCTTCGGTGGGTTGCGGTCCGGTGCCACCCGGTACAACACCGCCAGCCCGACGATGATCAGAGCAAGCAGCAACGCCCACCGCAGTATTTGAGCGAGGACTGTTCCGAGCGGTCCCAGCGGCACTACCTGCAACACCACTGGCACGACCGCGATCAACGCCAGGGTCAGCACCAGGAACACGACCGTACCCAGGGTGAGCAGCAGCGCGATCCCGCGGAGTTTCACGAAGCCCCGCGTCTCCTTCTCCTCGTAGGCGATGTTCACCGCTGTCATGAGGCTTGATGTCCCACTCGATGCGCTCCACAGTGCCGCCAGCAGCGAGACCACCAGCCCGATGGTCAAAGCGCCACCGCTGCTCTGGGTGATCGCGTTGAGCTGCTCGGAGATCAGCTGCCGGGATGCCGGCGGTAGCCCCGCGGTGAAGCTCTGCACCTGCTGGGTGATCTGCCCGGGATCGGCGATCAGGCCCACCAAGGTCACCAGCGCGATCAGCGCCGGGAACAGTGCGAGGAACCCGAAAAAGGCCACCCCCGCGGCCAGCATCGACACGTTGTCTTCCTGGCTCGAGTGCCACGCGCGGCTGAGCACCTGCCGCCATCCCCGCACCGGAATCTGGGTCGGCGAGTTCGCCCGGCTGCCCACCTCGCTATCAGTCACGGCACAGATCTTCCCCAAGACGGCACAGTTCATGCGGCAAACGGGGTACTTGTTCGGGGTCCGATGTGCGCCAGCGAGGAGGCCCTAGTGCGGCTGCGACGGGTCGAGCCCCGCGATCCCGGGTACTCCCGCCGGCGTCGTGGTCGGGGCTTCAGCTACCACGACGAGGACGGCGCTGCGATCACCGATCCGGCCACGGTGGCCCGGATCCGCACTCTCGCGGTGCCACCTGCCTGGCGCGATGTGTGGATCTGCGCGCTACCCGGCGGCCACATTCAGGCGGTCGGCACCGACGCCGCCGGGCGGCGCCAGTACCGCTACCACGACGAGTGGCGACGCCGCCGCGACGTCGCCAAGCATGACCGGGTGCTACGGCTGGGCCGGCGGCTGCCCGCGGTGCGGGCGCAGATCCGCGAGCAACTCGACGGTCGCGGGCTCAGCTGTGATCGGGTGCTGGCCGCGGCCCTGCGGATGCTGGACATCGGCGCGTTCCGCATCGGCGGCGACGAATACGCGCCCGGCCCGGAGGCGGACGAGGGCAGCTTCGGCCTGGCTACTGTGCGCCGCGAGCACGTGCGGGTTCGGCGCGACAGCATCGAGCTGCGGTACCCGGCCAAGGGCGGCATCGATCAGGCGATCACCTTGCAGGACCCGGCCCTGCACGCGGTCGTGCGCGCCTTGCTCCGGCGCCGTGGCGGCGGGGAGGACCTGCTGGCCTACCGGACCAAGCAGGGCTGGCACGACGTGTGCGCCGCGGACGTCAATGCCCGGCTCAAGGAGTTGGCCGGTCCCGAGTTCAGCGCCAAGGATCTGCGCACCTGGAACGCGACAGTGCTCGCCGCGGTCGTCCTCGCTGAGGGTGCCGCTCGCGGTGTGCCCAGCTCCCAGCGCAGCCGCACCCGGGCGATCAACGTCGCACTGGACGCGGTCGCCGAACACCTGGGTAACACCCGGGCGGTGGCACGAGCGTCATACGTTGATCCGCGCGTGCTGGAACGCTACGTCGAGGGCCGGACGATCCTGGCCGCGGTACGCCGCGCCGGAACCTTCGACCTGCTCGACGAGCACGTCCGCGCCCGCCTAGAACGAGCCCTACTGCGCCTGCTCCGCACCTAGAAACTGCTCTCATCCTCCCGAACTCCACAGCAGAGTCGTTGCACCGCGGGCAAACAGCTCTGCTGTGGAGCTCGGGAGCTCTAGGGTTGATCAGGGTTGCAGGAGGATCTTGATGGCGCCGTCTTGCTTCTTCTGGAAGATCTCGTATGCCCGTGGGGCCTGATCCAACGGCAGTGTGTGGGTGGCGAAGCCATCCACGCCCAGCGGGTCGCCGTCGGTGAGCAACGGCAGGATGTCGGGCACCCAGCGCCTGACGTTCGCCTGCCCCATCCGGAGCTGGATCTGCTTGTCGAAGATCGTCAACATCGGTAGCGGATCGGTCATGCCGCCGTAGACGCCGATCACCGAGATGGTGCCGCCCCGGCGCACGATGTCGATCGCCAGATAGAGGGCGTTGAGCCGGTCGACTCCGGCCTGCTGCATCAGCGGCGCCGCCACCGCGTCGGGCAGCAGCCCGGCCATCTGCTGGGCGATCTTCGCGCTGGGTGACCCGTGCGCCTCCATCCCGACGGCGTCGATGACCGCGTCGGGCCCACGGCCGCCGGTCATTTCACGGATCACGTCGCCGAGATCATCCCGGTGCTCGCGCAGGTCGAGCACATCGATGCCGTGCAGCCGAGCGCGCGCGAGGCGCTCAGGCACCAGGTCGACGCCGATCACCCGTTGCGCGCCGTGATGCCGGGCGATCCGGGCGGACATGTCACCGATCGGCCCGAGACCGAGCACCACGACGCTGCCGTCCTTCGGGATCCCGGCGTACTCGACCGCTTGCCACGCGGTGGGCAACACGTCGGAGAGATAGACGAACCGCTCGTCGGGTAGACCTTCGGGCACCACGATCGGCAGCGTGTTGCCGAACGGAACCCGCAGGTACTCGGCCTGCCCGCCCGGCACCTGCCCGTAGAGCTTGGTGTAGCCGAACAGCGCGGCCCCCATCCCCTGGTCCCGGACCTGGGTCGTCTCGCACTGTGACTGCAGTCCCTGAGCGCACATGAAGCACGTTCCGCAGGAGATGTTGAACGGGATCACCACGCGTTGACCGGGATGGATCTCGGTGACGCCGGGGCCAACCTCTTCCACGATGCCCATCGGTTCGTGGCCGAGAATGTCGCCCTCGCTCAGGAACGGGCCGAGTACCTCGTACAGGTGCAGGTCGGATCCGCAGATCCCGGTCGTCGTGATGCGCACGATCGCGTCCGTCGGATCTTCGATCTTCAGATCGGGGACCGTGTCGATGCGGACGTCACGCTTGCCGTGCCAGGTCACTGCCTTCATCTGCGTCCTCCTGCGGCTCCGGTCGGTTCGACCGGGCATACCCGCTGCGGA
>JAICSB010000288.1 GCA_025937115.1 Pseudonocardiaceae bacterium
ACGAGACCATGGTCGGCGGCATCTTCACGCGCGAAAACTACGGCATCGCGCTACCGACCGGTTCAGCGCTGCGCAAAAAGATCAACGAGACGTTGCTCGACATCACAGCCGACGGCACCTACGACGAGCTCTACTCCAAGTATTTCCAGGACGCCAACTCCGGTTGACGTCGATCCGCCCGCCCAGACGCGCCACCGGTGCCTGCACTTATTGGCAACTACCGACGCGTGGGCGACCGGCGTAGCCGTGCCCTTAGATCTGGGGGGCCGGCGCTCGGGTAGTGGACCTATTTCCACAGCGGAGAATGCGCCAGTCCGCACCCCTTGCGGAGATCCAACGCCGATCAGTCCCCGTGTCCCCGGGTGGGGGCGCCGCGCCGGCGTGACAATGCACCACCAGCATCACCAGTCCCGGGGGTACCTATTTTCCGGTCAGATGGGCGCGGTCGGGCATCCGACCGTCACCCCACGGCCGCCAGTCCACGGTGTGCGTCCTCGAACGCCTTGGCTACCTCTGCGGAGATCCGACCGCGGTCCGACACTTGGCGGCCAGCTTCGCGGGCCCATGCGCGGATCGCAGCGGTCCGCTCACGATTCCCGCGGGAAGTTGCGGACGGACCAGGGCGACTGTTCGACACGGCGGTGCGCTTGGCGACCTTGCGTCCCGCGTTCGCATAGTCGGCGAAAATGTCCCGCAGAACACCGGCGTTGTTTTCTGAAAGGTCGATCTCATACTCGATGCCATCCAGACTGAAGCTCACTGTCTCATTAGCGGCGTCACCGGTCGTGTCATCAACGAGTGTGGTCTCTACCTTGCGCACCATGAAGATCTCCTAAGTCGAGGGATTGCCTGCGCGATGATAGAACAGCTGTCAGCTCAACGCTAAGCAGGGTCTGTTCTGCCAGGCAAAGGAACAACAGGCCGCCCTCGGCGGGACCGATCAGAGCTGTATCAGGCTCACCGGCCATGGCCCGGCAGGTTGGTCGTGCGTGCGGTATGACCGGTGCGACGTTGAATGAGTCTTTTCCGCGGATCCGGGGAAGAGTTGTTCACTCGGGGCCGATTATCCGACTTGTTGATGCTTCGAGACCCTGGTCGATCAGCCCACGCTCCGCGGACTTGGTTTCGACCTCGTGGGCACGCCCCTGGCGACCCCTCGTCTGGAAGTGTCGTTTGCAACAACACCGCACACAGCGACACCAGCGCGTCGATCAGGTCCGAGCGGGTTTTGTACCTCCACAACAATTTTCTCGTTCGGAGGACCCCAACAGCGTGCCGTGACTAGCGACACCGCCAACGTGACAGCGCCCCAATCCCCGGACGGCTTGTCACGTTCGGCCGCGACGGCGGTGAACAGTGTGATGATGCCTGGCACATCGGCGCGACGAGCTCGACGAATGAGAACGCCCGAAAGCATGAGCGCCAGTATGCCGTCCACGCATTAGGTCGCCTCTACATCGGACGGGACAGCTGGGCCGGAGTAGCCGCTCACGAAGGCACTCCAGGAAACGTATCGCCCGATCTTGAAGGGTGTCACGGGAACCGCTTTCGGTGCTGTCCCTGCTTAGGACGGCAAGATCACATGCACGCCGCAAGGGGTCTGTCTGCGGCACAAGATCAGGACTGCCAACCGCGTTGTGACGGGCGGGCAGACCAGGCGCGGTATCGGGTTAATGGACGGGTTGGTCGTTGGGTGGAGGCAGTGTGGAGCCGTCGCGCAGGGTGACAGCTCCGACCGGTGTGGAGGTGCTGGCCGGGGGCGGTGGCGTCGGGTTGGGCACCGGGGTCGGTTGTGGTGGGCTGGGTTGGCTGATGGTGCTGCCGAACCGGGGCGGGGCGGGGGTCGACGCGGTGGGATTGATCAGGTCGACAAGGCTGGGTGCCTGATCAAGCCGGGTCACCCCCAGCGGGGGCAGTCCGAGCAGGTCGAGGACCGTTTTGCCGACGCTGACGTGGGAGTTCCACCGGCTGTCGATCCCGGGTTGTACCCGGCCGCCGAACATCAGCAGCGGCACCCGGGGCCCGTAAGCCAGTTGCACACCGTCGGGGGTGTGTTCCAGGTTGGGGGTCACGACGTGGTCATCGAAGCCGCCCCAGTCATCCCAGGTCAGCAAAAACACCGTGTCGTCCCACCCTCCGGCGGTCGCGATGGCGTCGACGGCCTGCCAGATCTTGTCCTGGCCCAGGGTGACATCAGCCACCGGGTGCTCGTCGTAGGGACTGTCGTGCCAGACCATGCTCAGCACCGGCAGGTGACCGGCGTCGGCGACGATCTGGTCACTGCGCACGATGCTCGCCGAACCCTGCAGTTGCTGGTAGAACGCCACCGGGTAGGACGAGGTACCGGTGTAGGCCTTCCAACTCAGCCCGTGATCACCGGCGTGCCCCAGGATCGAGGGCATGTCCCAGACCGGTTGGGGCTGGCTGCGGGGTGGGTTGCGCAACGTTGGGGTCTGCCCGCCCACGAGCAGCAGGTGATTCGGGGTGGAGTTGGTGCCGAACCCTGAGCAGTGGTTCTCCAAAAATGCCCCGGTCGCGGCGAGGTAGGCGTAGTAGGGCAGCACGGCGGTGGTGTCGAACTGGGCGTGCACCGCGGGCGTCGGGGTCCCGGCCTGCTGCGCGTGCAACCATTTGGTGTAGGCGGCGCGGGTGTGCGGATGATCTTTGAGTGGCGGGTTGGGTTGCACCGGCCAGTCGGTGGCGACGTTGGCACCCCAGGCGAGCATCGACCGGAAGTAGTTGTCGGTGGTGTGATTTTCCTGGACAAAGACCACCACATGCCCCACTGCACCGGTCATCGGCCCAGGCTCTCGCCGCAACCCACCCAACCGCAAGGAAACAGCGACAGAACATTGGGTCGACGCGCGAGTGCGGCCCGGGGCTGGAGGTGAGCACCGCGGGACGGCCTGCCCTCATCAGGGCGCTCGGCACCGCTTGCGACGGCACCCGCGCACGCCACTTGGCCTGCTCGCGCCATACCCAGTCAGACGATCCGTCCGGAAGCGTCACCCAGCGGCTCCACCGGTCGATATCGGTATCGACAGTCCGGTGTCCAGGTAAGCCCAGGACCTGCACGGCAGTCGACTTCCCGGTGCCCGACAGGCCGATGCTCAAGACCATCGGCCTGTGACCAGAACAGGCGAGATCACCCGCATCTGATCACCGGCACCCGCACTGCCTGGCCCGCCGCCAGTGATCACTAGCAACAGGACTCGGTCTGGAAGAACGTCGGCGTCGGGGTCTATGGCAGATCGCCCGAACGTCCGCTATTCGGCATGAGCGGACGCCATCTCGACTCCAACCGATCCCAGCCCCAGGTTGGGGCATCCAGCGGAAGGAGCGCTCTGAGCCGCTTGGTGCTGATAGGTTCCGGCAGCGCAACCACCGAAAGATAACGTCAGTATTGTAGACTCGCTTCTCTCGGAGACTCGAATGTGCGGCAAACAGATCACGATGACTGGCAGCCTCGCCGCCAAAGGCCTAAGGCGGAGTCTATGTGGTGTAAGCCGGTGACCAACGACCAACAGCGGGCTCATATCGGGCTCCGCAGTTTCGTGCGAACCCGGCACTACCCGACACTACGCGACACTCGAAACCGGGCAGGATGGCCGCTGACGTGCATTTACCGGCCCTAATCGTCATTACCCGACACTACGCGACACTCGGAACAGCAACTTTTAATCCTTGGGTTCTGGGTTCGATCCCCAGGCGGCCCACAACATCAATATGGGTGCTGGCCTGCGTCTTCGGTCATCGCGGTCGATCTTTCCCCAGTTCAGGTGATCTTGTATGGGGCCGACCTGTGGCCATAACAACCAGTTGCCAACGCTCACATCGCGTGATGTCGCTCCAGGCTGACCGCCCCACCGCCCGTTTCTCATCCTTCTGCTGGCTCATTCGGAACTTGAACAAATCGTCATTGGTTGGATGCCAGTGTTGACCTCTGTGACGGGACGCCGAGGCGTGGCGGTCGTTTCGGCAGGCGCCGGTGATGGCGGCTGTTGTGGCCATTGCGGATGGCACGGGAGGTAGTGCTGGCGGAGGTGAGGATCAGCCGTGCGGTGGCTTCGGCGGCGTGGTGGGCGAGGTCGGGCAGCACGCTGGTGTAGGTGTCGGCGGTGAGCACGATGCTGGAGTGGCCCAGCATCGTCTGCACGGTTTTGAGGTCGTTGCCGGCGGCCAGGGACAGGCTGGCCGCGCCGTGGCGCAGGTCGTGCAGCCGGATCGAGGGCAGGCCGGCGGCGCGGACCAGGCGCTGGAACAGCTCGCCGAGCCGGTCGGGTTTGATCGGGTCGCCACGCTGGTTGGTGAAGACAAATCCGCCTACGTGGCCCTCGAGTTCGGTTGTGACTTGGTGGCGGTGCAGCACGGTGACGGTGAGCCGGTCGAGTGCGATCACGCGAACACTGCCAGCGGTCTTGGTGTCGCAGACGGTGAGCTCCCCGGCGTGCTGCTGGAGTTGCCGGCAGACCACCAGCGCCCGATTCTGGAGGTCGATGTCGCACCAGCGCAGGGCGCAGGCCTCGCCGCGGCGCAGCCCGACCAGGGTGATCAGCCGGAACAGTGGGTAGAGGCGGTGCTGGCGGATGTGGTGAAGGAACTGTGCGCTTTGGTGGGCGGTCCAGACCGCGACGGTGGGGTGGTCGCCGGTGGCGCGCCAGTGCGCCACGCGTGCCGGGGTCCAGACCACCGCCTTGGGTCGTGAGGCTGGGGGCAACTCGACGTGGCGGGCGGGGTTGGTGTCGATCAGGCCGCGTCGCATCGCGGCGTTGAGCGCTACCCGCAGGGTGGCGCGGATGCGATGCAGGGTCGAGGCGGCGCGGGCGCGGCCATAGCGGGTGGGGGTGCGGGCCAGGATCGCGAAGGTGCTCTGCACGTCATCCAGGCACAGCTCGCGCAGCACGATCCCACCGAGGTGCGGGATGAGTCTCCGACACCCCTGGCGGGAGGCCCGTTCCGGGCTGAAAATGGGCTTGGCTGTCCGCTGACGTCGTTGC
>JAICSB010000069.1 GCA_025937115.1 Pseudonocardiaceae bacterium
GGCAAAGGAGCGGGCTGTAACGTGAGTGAGCAAGGAATGGTTATGATGCGTTGTCAGTAAGTCTCCGCACTTCCAACGGATCGCTACCACAACAACCGTCGCCGGGTTATCCGCGGCTACATCGATGACATGTTGCAAGTTGCGGTCCATTCTAGGTCATTGGTGCGTGAGGGTGGTCATCTAGTATTCGTCTTCGAAAACTCTACTCATGGGTGTGGTGAAGAGCGCTTTGCGCGGACGACCTCCGGTATGTATTTGCGAGAGTGTCGTCTTGAGTGTCTAGTGTAGTGTCTGACAATTGAGTTCATGATGTATTAGGCTATGAGGTATGAGTCGAGCAGCGGCGCCGTTGGCGATATCAGATGGGCAGCGAGAAGTTCTGGAGACGTTGACCGGTTCGCGGACCGCGGAGTACTGCCTGGTGCAACGCGCCCAGGTATTACTGTTAGCCGGCGACGGTGTGTCGAATTCCGAGATCACGTCAACTGGGCGGGTCTCGTGTAACGGCGTTTGGTCGAGCGCCCGGTGACCATGCTTTGCGTATCCAATGACGTGGGCGGCCCCTACATCTCCACCGCCAACTTCACCGGCGTGCTGCTGGCCGAGATCCTCATGGAGGCCGGAGTGCAGTCAGTTCGGATTAAGCCTTAGCCAGGTTCGCCCAGCGTTCTTGGCCCACCTCGCGGCCCAGTCGAGTAGCGCGGAGCCTAGCTCGCCCCCCTGCCCCGTCGTCAAACGACCATGCGGTGAATGTAGAGCGCGTCGTCGGGGTCGTCGGTGGGAAGCCAGTACGGGTCCGCTGTGTACTCGACTGTTATCGTGCCGATAGTTCGTCCATCACCTGTCGTAACTAACCAACAGGTGTCGTCGGCGACAGTCCTGCGGATGTTCTCGAGGCTCCTTCTTGGTAGCAGCCGCATCAGATTCCACCGTGCAAGGACGCCCCGTAACGCTGTGTGAGCGGGAAGAGGTTACGATGCGCAGCCCCATCGGCAACCTCACAGCCGGGATTCCTCAGCCTCACCCTGCTGATGCGCCAAACGGCTCCGTCCGTGCCTCCGTACTAGCGCCTCGTGTAGATCGGACCCGTGCGAACTGGTCAAGCTTCCTACAGCGCTCAGGTCGATTGTGGGTGGCCATTGTCATTGTCACGGCTGCACGATGAGGGGCGCTAGCCCAACGAGGAGGACACAGCGCTCACCCGGTCCCTGACCATCGCCACACCGTACAGGGCTGATGTAGTGGCTGACGCGGGGGTCGTGAACGGCGTAGGTGTCCAGTGGCTCGACAAGGGTAAATCGCGCCTTCACCACAGTGGCGGAGAGGTTTTCAGGAAGCAACCCGGCACAGCTCGGTGAGGCGATGACGTTCTCGCCACCGACGGCATTGCTGCGGCCGACGAGGTGGGCGAAGGTGAAGGTGAATGCTCCTCCGTCCTGGTGAAGGCAATTCGGGGAGGAGATCGCCGTGTCCGCTGGGCCGGAAACCGAGAGCTTCACCGTGTGGACCCCTACGTGCACGGGGTTTTTGCCGAGCTCCTCCAGCCACAGGGCCTGATCGAGGTCGAAGCGGATGAGGCGCAGCAACAGTGAATCGTCCCGCAGCTCGGTCGGAATCTCCGGGAGCAGGCGCCGCACGTTCTCGTACTCGGTGTTGTAGCCCCCCTGGTTGCATTCGGCAGCGAGGCCGTGCACGTCGTCAGGCACGCCAGGGATCCAGGTTAGCTCCTGAGTCCACGGCAAATATACGGCACGGGAGTACCTGCGGAACCGGTTGGCCCTCGGAGCGTAAGGGTCGGGCGGCAGGCGCTTGAAAACTTCAGCGATCGGTCGGAGGCCTTCGGTCGGCATGGTTTCGGAGAGACCGAGCCTGAAGTCCTCGGCGGAGTATCGGGCGAAGCCATCTCTTTCGAGGCGG
Organism: Pseudonocardiaceae bacterium; assembly: GCA_025937115.1. Next base: position 1,918 of record JAICSB010000069.1, read on the forward strand.
GAGGGGGCAGCCCGGCGCCGGGCAGAATAGGGTGTCCTGCCACGGCCCGGTTCCACGGAAAGGGTTGCCACGAGGATCGCCTTTACGGTGTGCATGCGGTTCTCTGCCTGGTCGAAGACCACTGATGCCGCTGACCGGAAGACCTCGTCGGTGACCTCACCCGAATCCAGTCCGGTTTCCTGCAGAAGTTTCGCTCCCAGGCGGCTGGCCGGATCGTGAAGGGCTGGCAGGCAGTGCATGAACTTCACAGCGGGGTTTTTGGTCTGTGCCATGGTGTCGCTGTCGACCCGGTACGGGCGCAGCAGTTGCACCCGTTCCCGCCACTCATCCACCGATTCACCGATCCGGACCCAAACGTCGGTGTAGAGGAAGTCTACTCCCCTGACGCCCTCGTCGATGTCGTCAGTTTCAACAACGACTCCGCCAGTACCCGCCGCCACGACCTCGGCCGCTGAGACGATCGCGGGGTCCCCGCGCAGAGCATTCGGGCGGACCACTCGCACGGTCATGCCGAGCAGGGCGCCGCCGATCCGCAACGAGTTCGCGATGTTGCTCTCACCATCGCCGAGATAGGCAAGGGTGATGTCCTGCCATGGCTTCGCCGAATGCTCGCTCACGGTTAACATGTCGGCGACCACCTGTGTGGGATGCCAGAGGTCGGTGAGCCCGTTCCACACCGGCACGCCGGCGTACCGGGCCAGTGTCTCCACGCTCTGCTGGCTGCGTCCCCGGAATTCGATGCCATCGTAGAGGCGCCCAAGGACGCGGGCAGTGTCCTCGATCGACTCCCGCTCACCGATGTGCGAAACGAGCGGGTCGAGGTAGGTGACATTCGCACCCTGATCGTGCGCGGCGACCTCGAAGGAACACCTGGTTCGCGTCGACGGCTTCTCGAAGATGAGTGCGATGTTGCGGCCGCGGAGTCGAGGCCGTTCGGCACCCGTTCGCTTGGCCGCCTTCAACTCCGCCGCCAGGGCGACGAGGCCGCAGTACTGCAGGGGAGTGAGATCGGCCTCTTTTACCAGACTGCGGCCGAACAGGCTGTCATCCATATGCTCCTCCGGTGTGCTCGGCGGGACTACTCGGCGCAACGGCTATGGATGGTCTGTGCGCCATCAGACGGGAGTCCGAAAGCTGCCAGGAAACGCCGCGGTCCCACCAGCTCTGTATCTGGCGCAGTTCGGGCACCACGTCCGGGCCAGATAGGGTGAAGACGAGCTGTGCGACGTGGGGGCCGAGGGCTTGGGGAAGTTCGTACTGCAGACCAGGCGCCCCGGTGGCGAGGTAGCGGACCGTCGACGACAAGGGGCAACTGGCCGGCAGGTGCGTCAGTATGCCGTCCAACGGCGGAAACCACGCGAATCCGTGGCGCCGGGCAGGGTCGCTCGCCGAAGGGATTTTCGGAAGAAGACCAGCCTGCCCTTTGAGGCCGGCCTCGTGCAGGTTGACGCTGAAGGCCCGCTCGTGAGTCTCCACTATCGCTCCGCCGCCAGCCCGGCAGGCGATCTCGCAGAGCACCAATCCGCGGTCGGCGGAGTGGAAGAATTCGGCGTGCAGAGGGCGAACTTCAGGCGCAGGCGGCAGTGCGGCCACCGTGTCGGCGGTGGCGCGCAGCAGGGGCCCGAAAAGTGGGTGTTCCCTAGGCAGCATCCCGCTCAACCCGGGGGCACCCCAGGTGAGAGTCGCCAGGTCGGGATGGAGATTCCTGGACGGCCAGCTCCACTTCACCCTACCGGCGTGCATCAGCCCGTTTACCTGGTAGAAATCGCCCTCGACCCAGGCCTCCGCGAGACGTGGAAAATTGAGTCTGGCGTGATGCCACTCCCGCGTGTATGTGTCCAACGCGGCACCGTCGTGCACGACGCATATTCCCATGCCCCCTCCGCCATCGAGGGGCTTGACGACCACGGGCAGGCCCACCTCGCCAGCGAAGTCCCGGAGCATCTTTCCGTCGGTGACAAGTCGCATGGGGGCGACTCGGATACCCGCTGCGGCAGCGAGCGTTTTCATCACAAACTTGTCGCGGTAGGCGATGGCACTGAGCAGTTCCTGTCCCGGCAGGCGCAGGGCCTCGCGGAGGCGTGCGGCGCGGACGATGTCGTTTTCGCCAAGTGTCATGAGGCGTTCTACACGGTGCTCGCGGCACAGGCGGATCACCTGCTGCTCCAAGTTGGGACTCCGGTAGTCATCCACCACGGCGAGGTGCCGGAACCGGGCGGCGAGCCCAGAGATATCTGCGGCAGTGCCCGCGAGTGCGGAGTGGGCGGTGACAACGACCAATTCGTTTCTGCTGTCCGGGAACCACTCCGGCAGGCGGTGCAGAATCATTCTAGAATTGAGCAACAAATACGGCACGGCCACATCTCCTTCGCGCATCCGCGGGCGAGGTCCGCGTCACCCGGGGAAACGCTCCGGCTACGGCTTCCAGTACTCCAGCGTCATGGTGATACGGCCTCGGCCGGCTTCCAAGACGGGCGAGATGGAATGCCACGAGGAGTCCGTCTGCACGATGGTGTGGCAGTTTCCGCCGCGTGGGATGATCCGCCGGGTGGCGACCTTGGTCTCCTTGGAATTCCACAGTTCGTACTCACCGCCCCAGCCGGGATTCCACTCATCGTTGAGATAAAGAGTGAGGTTCATGGCCTTCGCGGTCTTGCCGGTGGCCCGACCCTGAAAATCGCCGGGGCCGCGAAGGTAGATCCCCACATCCAGTGGGTGTCCAATGAGGTTGATCCCAGTACCCTCGGAGAGCCAGCCCCGAAACTCGTCGTCCAACACACAGCTGAGGAGTCTTGACCACGCCGCAGGCAGGTCGTCAGCGGCGGGGAGGGCGGATCCGCCCCGGTACACTGTCAGGAGCCACATCCGATACTCCTTGACGTACCCAGGGCCCTCCTTGACGTAGCGGGTGAAGGCCCCCCTCGGCGGAGGCTCGGCGTTGAGACGAGCCAGGTCCGCCGGGCTGACGAGACCATCCGCGGTGTGGTGGAGAAACGGAGCGTCGAAGGTGGTTAGTGGCGTTCGGGTATTGATCATCGATCTTCGACTCCTCTTATCTTATTGGGCGTCTCCGAGCCAGTACTCCAGCTGGACCGTTAGGCGGGTGAGGGTGCTGTCGATGCGGAGAGGTGAGACCGAGTGCCAGGACCGTTCGGTGGGAGGGAAAGCTAGGAACTGGCCACCGCGCGGCGGGATGCGACGGACGGGTTCCCGTTCGGGCTCGCCCGATGCGCGCACCTCGTAGTCTCCGCCGGCCTCCTGCGGCCACCGGGGATTGAGGTAAAGGATGGCTGTGATGGCCTTGTGGGGCTTGTCCTTGTGGACGGAGATGAAGTCGCCGTTGTCGTGGGTATAGATGCCGATGTCGGTAACGAGGCTGCGCAGGGTCAGTCCCGTACCCGCCTCGAGCCAGTGCGTGAACCCGTCGCTGCGTAGGTCCGCAAGCAGACTCGCCCACGCCGGATGCAGGGTGTGGGTACCTGGGCTGGGGACATTGTCCTGCTGCAGGTACAGGAGGTTCATCGCGTACTGCTTCTCGTGGTGTGGGTCGGAAACCTCGATGCGACGGTAACCGTCCTGCGGCCGGTTGGCGTAGAGCACCGCGACCTGCTCGGGTGTAAGCGTGCCTTGGGCGAGGTACAGAGTAAATGGTTCCGTAACTTTTTCGAACGTTGTCTGGGTATTCAGCACGGCGCGGCATCCCCCTCTCGGTGTCGCTGGGCGGTTTTAGAAAGCTTGCGTTGCGATCGGTGCTGGATCTTCAAGCTGGGCGTCGCCGCGCGGATGTCAGCCCCGAGGGAGCAGAGCGAGCCCGCCAGGTCCGGGTAGCCCCGGGCGAGGTGGGCAGTGCCGCTCACTACCGTCCTGCCGGGTACGGCGACCGCAGCCAGCAGCAGCACTGCCGCGGCCCGCAGGTCGTCGGCGCGCACATGCCGACCCCCGCGGACGGGCGGCCGCGGACCGATGATCTGCACAGTGGAACCGCGCTTTGTAAGGTCGCAGCCGAGTGCGAGCAGACCTGGCAGGTAGCCAAACCGATTGGTCCACACAGTGTCGGTGATGCGGGAGATCCCGTGCGCCCCGCTGGCCAGCAGCGCGAGGAAGGGTTGGTTGTCGCTGAACACCCCGTGCGACGCGACCGTCACATCTACGGCCCGCAGATTCCGTCCCGGGTGTACGACGATCTCCAGCTCGGCGGAATCGAAGCGCACCCCCATCTCCTGCAGCACTGCGAGATCGGGAGCGAGGGCAGAGCAGGCGCGCCCCATGCCCGGTCCAGTGATCCGCAGTGAGCCCGCGCCCAGTGCGCTGCCGGCGCAGATCCAGGTGAATACCTCGATCAGGTCCGGCACCAAAGTGTGCGTGACGTCGTACCGCAGCGCCTCCACTCCTCGGCCGTGGACGACGAGAATGTCCGGCCGCACGGTCTCAATGTCGGCTCCGTACGCGGCGAGCACGTCAACGACGTCGGTGACGTCCGGCTTGGGGTACGGGTGGTGCAGGACGCTGACCCCGTGGGCCGCAACCGCGCACAGCAAAGCGGTCTTGGTGGCTCCAGAGTACGTGTGTCCGGTGCGTAACCGACGGTTCTGAGCGTAGTCAAGAAGGTCGATTTCGCATCCCCGCAGTCCGGAGGCTGTAACGTCGAGTGTTCCATCACCGTGCAGGACGCTGTGGGCGCCGAACCGCTCCATGACGCTGATGTGATGCTGAACAGGGCGACGCCCGTCGCCGGTGCCGATCTGGCAACCCCCGTTGGTGAGGACACTAGCCGCGCCAAAACGTCCGACCAAAGAGGGCAGGAGGTACACGGCGCCATGGATACTACCGGTTAATCGGGGGTCCAGCTCGGCACGCCGCAACCGGGAACAGTCCAGGACCAACGTCTGTCCGCGGCGTCGCACGGACCCATTCATCGCCTCCGCGATTGCGGACAAAGCACGCGTCTCCGAAATATCAGGACAATTTCCGATCTCAATAGTGCGATCGGCGGCCATGGCGGCAGCCACCACACCCACCAGAGAATGTTTGAAACCGGAAGTAGAAACTTCGCCCTGCAGCCCTGCCCCGCCTTCGACGACAAGCGCGTCCACCATCACGGGGACCCCGAGTTTTCTGTTCTCACGGGTGGTTTGAACTCATGTCGAGCGTTATGATGCGCAGCATGTGTACGGCTGTCAAGCGGTTGACACACCGTCGCGGACCATCTACGCTCGAAAATCGTCCACGGTCGTTCTCCTGGGAGATGGATTGACGGCACACGGATTCGTTGTTTCCTCCTCATTAGTTTCGCCGGCCCGGCGGCGCGGCTCAGATAGTCGGCTCAATTTTAGCAGTAATGAACTCATCCATCCTGCCACCGACACCGTGCTGAACGCCGTTCGTGCTGAAATGAGCGTGGCCGATCTGGTGCGTTACCCGCGGAACTTTGACGCTGCCGCCATGCTTGCCGCATACTTTCGGGTTCGGCCGGACGAACTGCTGATTACGCCCGGCTCGGACTCCGCAATCAGACTTATATGCTCCTACTACGCGCTCAAGGTGACGACCGGCGGCGTCCTGGTGCATCCTCGGCCGCACTATGACGGCTGGGAGCAGTCGGCGCGTCTGCACGGCTTCGAGGTGTACGGAATCGAGGCGGACCCAACCAACCTCGCGAGGCTGGTTTCACGTCTAGTGAAAGTCGCCCAGACGGTGAAGGGCGCGCTGATCGCGCTCAGTGTGCCCGGCGCTCCGCTGGGGGGCTGTGTCACGACCGACCAGATCGAGCAAATTGTCGAGGTGGCGAGGGAACGCGACCACCTCGTCGTCCTGGACGCCTGCTACCAGGCGTTCAACGGTCCGCTCCAGATGCAAATCGAGCGTCGCGGCGGCCCGGTTCTGGTGGTCCAGTCCCTGTCCAAATCCCACGGGTTGGCCGGTGCCCGGGTGGCCGTCGTGTGCGGTGACCCCGACCTGGTCGCCGCACTCGGGGGCGGACCGCTGGAACAGGCCGTCTCCGCGCCCTCCCTACTTGCTGCCAAGGTAGCGGTGGCCCACCACGAACTGCTGCGGACAGTGTGGACCGAGATCGCCGAGGTCCGTGAACGTTTCACACACCGCCTGCGGGACAATGGGCTGCCGACCGTGGACAGCCGTGGGAACTTCTTAGCAGTTCAGGTAGGGACCGCGACGACAGCGGCCACGGTGACACAGTTCCTGTCCGACGCCGGCTACCGAATCCGCAATCTCTCCGACCTGCCGGGGCTCTCCGGTTACGTTCGCTTCACGGTGGCCGACGCAGCGGCCACCGACCGGTTGGCTGATCTCTTACTGACGGTCACGTTCACACTATCCGGCCCAGGAAGGAGATGACCGTGCGCGTCCTGCTGGACTCCTGGACACACTCCGCTGTCCACGAGTGGCCCTACCGTTGGTTGAGCACCGAAGATGGTCAGCTACTAGCACCCGAGAACGCGGTGCAACTGGCCTGTGGATTCCCCGACGCTGCGTTCACCCGGTATGACGAGAGCGCACGCCGAGGCCGCAAGAGCTACCGCAATTTCTCTCGCGAGCTGGTGGCCCCCGACGGCAGCGCCGACGATCACCTACCACCGTTATGGCGTGACCTGCTCGCCGACCTGCTCGACCCGGCCTACCGGCGTGCGGTGGCCGAGTTACTCGCGCAACCACCTGCAAGGCGCCTGGAGGTCCGGCTCGTACGCCACACCGCCGGTGACTGGCTCAGCCCCCACACCGATCGTGCGGACAAGAGATTCAGCCACATCCTTTACTTCAATCCTGGTTGGCAGGCCGACTGGGGCGGATGTCTGGAGATCCTGGAAAGTCACGATGCGAATACGGTGGTGGCGCGAGTGGTACCCCGGCTCGGCACCTCGGCACTGCTGGTCCGCGCCGTCAACTCCTGGCACCAGGTCACCGCCGTGGCGCCCGGGGCGGCGGTGTCATCCGACCGTATGTCCCTGCTCGTGCACGGTCTTCAATGATCACCGGAGCGCCCGACAACGGACACCGTCGCGACGCAAGCGCCATCCCGGTACGGCGCATCCTCTTACTCGGGTGCGCCGGCGCGGGCAAGACGCAATTGGCCAACCGGCTCGCACAAGCCACCGGCCTGCCCACCTACCACCTTGATGATGAGCACTTCGGACCCGGGTGGGAAATGTTGACCCCCGCCGAGTGGGTCGCGCTGCAGCAAAGTCTGACAGCCAAAGAAGAGTGGATCATCGAGGGCAACTGGGTCGACACTATCCCGGTACGGGTGGCCCGAGCACAACTCGTCATCTTACTCGACTCGAGTGCGCCGCTCTGCCTTTACCGAGTGATCCGCCGGGCCTGGCGTATCCGTCGAGGCGATTACAGCGCCCTGCCGGCCCGGGTGCGGGCCAAGGCCGAGGCCGGCAAACCTTTCAACGCGACCAGCGAGTTCCACCAACTGCTCTGGGCCATCATCAGCTTCCGATTTCGGACCTGGGGCAAGGTCTTCGACTCTATCGTCGTGAATTCCTCGGCCGAGCTAGTCGTCGCCGTCGCCCCTGGACACCGCACAAGGTCGGTGCGGCATCGCCTGTGCCGCCGGAGCGTCGACGCAAAGATCGTTCCAGTCGGCGACATCCAAACAATCGCGCGAGCTCGCGCTGCAGGGATGCCCGGCGCCCCAACCGGTAAGCCATCTGTTCGTCGCACCGAGAGAGGCAACCGCTGATGCAGATCCTGGTCGTCTGGCCGCCCCATGTGCCCAGCTACTTCAATGCCGGCCACCACCTGCCGGTATTCAACATCGCCGCCTACCTCCGGCACCAGAGCCACACCGTCACCGCACTCGACGCTGGAGCCTTGAACCAGACGTGGAAGGAGTTCGGTGACACCGTTTACCAGGGGCGATACGACGCCGTCGTCCTGGTCAACGAGTACGACGTCGTGGAGGGGGTTCGCCGGGCCGCGGATTACTGCCGGGCGCTGCTTCCCGATGCCATGCTGATCACCGTGGGTCGGCTCAGCTACCAGAACCCGGACTTCTTCCGGTCCCTCGAACTGGACGCGATCGTCAGCAGCGGGGATTATGAAGCCGGTTCGGCTGCCGCGGTCGCATGGCACGCAGCAGGCCGGCCGCCGGACGCCCGACTGCCCGGTACCGTGGTCCGCACCCCGGACGGCTGGAACCCTCCGGCGGGGCCGGGTATTTGGCTGCCCGTCGAGGAGTGGGTGCTGCCCGACGTCGACGAGATTCCCTACGCAGCCTACGACCGCCTCTACCACTCCGACCGCAGTAAATTCTGTGGCATCCCGAAGCGACGCGAACTCGTGGTTCCGGTGGCCCGCGGCTGCCCGATCGGCTGCGCCTTCTGCGATGTGCACCCCATGCAAGGCCTTCGGGAGCGGCGCATCACAGTGGGACAGACAATTGACTACATACGCGACGCCTTCGCCCGCCACCCCTTCGAGTACGTCGCTTTTTACGCCCCCACCTTTACCCTGGACCGACGCTGGGTGGGTGAGCTCTGCGACGCCCTGTCGGCGCAGCCGCGCCGCTACCCGTGGAAATGCGCCACGACCCTGCACCACCTCGATGCTGACCTCGTCGCCTGGATGGCCGCCGCAGGCTGCATACGCATCAGCGTGGGGTTGGAGACGTTGGAGGATGAGGCGGCGGTCGGGTTGCCCCGGGTTAAGCGGCAGGTGCAGACCCAATTCGATGCGGTGTCCGGATGGTGCACCGCCCTCGGCGTCGAGCTCAACTGCTTCGTCATTGTCGGGCTGCCCGGCACCACTCCCCAGGGCACCCGGCGCACCATCGAGACCCTGGCCCGCGCGGGCGCCCCCGCCCCCCCGCCGCGCAAAACACCGACAGCGCCGGGTGGGCCGGCGATGAGGGAGCGGCGCCGCAGCCCGGGTAAACGCCC
>JAICSB010000192.1 GCA_025937115.1 Pseudonocardiaceae bacterium
CGTTAGCCCGCCTCGGACCGCGCGAGGTGATCGGATCTGCGGATCGCCGCGCGAGCCCGCTGCGCCACCGCCTCGGCTAACTCTGGGGGTGTCCGGACCACGACATCGGCACCTAGCCCCAGCACCAGACGCACCATCCACTCGGTCTCGGCGTAGCGCATTCGTATCGTCACCGCTCCCCCTTCACCCTCGATCAGCTCATCCACCGGGTAGTACTCCGCCACCCAGCGAGCGTCCGGGGCGAGCGTGAGCACGGCGACCTGCTGGTCTGGCTGGGCGCGGAACAGGCCGCCCGACACGTCGGTGGGTCGGGCCTGCGGCGGTGGCATCGCCGGCTCGTCCAGGGTGGTGACGTGCTCGATGCGGTCCAGCCGGAAGAGCCGCACGTCTTGCGCCCAGCGGCACCAGGCTTCGAGGTAGCTGCGGCCTTCGACCAGGAGCAGCCGCATCGGGTCGACAGTGCGCTCACTGACCGTGTCCCGGGCCGGGGTGTAGTAGCGGATATGCAGTGCCCGGCGGTGGTCCAGCGCGTCGCGCACCGCAGCCAACGCGGCCTCTTCCCTGGTGGCCAGGCCGACCACCACACCGTCAGCCTGCCCCGCCGCTGCCTCGATCTTGGCCAATGCTCGGCGCACCGACCCGGCGTCGAGCACGCCGGGAGTCTTGGCCAGCGCTCGCAGCGCCACCACCAGTGCGGTCGCCTCCGCGCCGGACAGCCGCAGCGGGCGTCGCATCCCGGCGTCGAAGGTGACCGTGACGGTGTCACCCTCGAAGGACAGGTCGATGAGATCACCCGGCCCGTAGCCGGGCAGCCCACACATCCACAGCAGCTCCAGGTCACGGCGCAGCTGCGGGACCGTGACCGAGAAGTCGGCTGCCACCTCCTCGATCAGCACACCGGGCCGAACCAGCAAGTAGGGCACCAGGGCCAACAGCCGGGGCAACCGGTGCGCGACGCCCTCCATCAGCCAGCGCTCCCGGCGGCCGCCAACAACCGGGCCCGCACCGCGGTAGCCAGTTCAGTGGGCTCCAGTACTACGGCGTCCGGTCCCAGCCCGGCTATCCATCGGGCGGCGACGTCATGGCCCGGCAGCTCCACCGCGACGACGTCGCCGGACACGTCCTGCACAGTCATCGTGTCCAGCACAGTGGCCCGTCGGCGCAGGCCGTACCCGCGACCGTGAGCCAGCCACAACCGGGCAGTGTGCGCCGCAGCCGGCGGTTCCGCGGAACCGGCCACGATCTTCAGAAGGTCGACTCCCAGTGGGCGTTGCACCGCCCCCGAAGCACCAACGGCGCGCACCGGCCCGACGATCCGGGAGACCCGGAAGCAGCGGACCGCGTCCCGATCGCGGTCGTGTCCCACCACGTACCAGCGGCCCCGCCAAGACACCACGCCCCACGGCTCGAGGATGCGCTCGGCGGGCTGCTCGGCCGGATGCCTGCGGTGCGAGAACGTCACAACCTGTCCCGTCTGGACCGCCGAGATCAACGGGGTCAGTGCAGGTTCGGTGGCCCGGACCCGAGGTTGCACCAGCACTGAAGGCTCGGTGTCCACCTCCACGCCGGCAGCACGCAGCTTCAGCAACGCGCCGTTCGCGGCACCGGACAGCTGCGGAGAGTCCCACAGCCGAGCCGCCAGCGCGACAGCAGCGGCCTCGTCGGGTTCGAGATCGATATCGGGCAGCTCATAGTCCCGGCGGGCGATGCGGTAACCGTCGCCGGCCTCGAAACCGGGGATCCGGCCCGTCTCCAGGGGGACGCCCAGCTCCCGAAGCTCAGCCTTGTCCCGCTCGAACATCCGGAAGAACGCTTCGTCGGAAGGCGCGTCGCCGTAGCCGGGCACAGTCCGCCGGATCCGCTCAGCGGGCAGGTACTGGCGGCTGGACAGCAGGCACAGCACCAGGTTGACCAGACGCTCGGCGCGGGCGGCAGCTGTCACGGGGGCAGCCTACGGCCAGCTCCACGAGCCCGGTCGAAGAGCGCTCGTGTAACTTGGCGGTAGCGCCCTTGACGGTCACGGCTTTCTGCCTAGTCGGGTGCCACCTCATATAGGCCACGGCGCCGCCGCCGGCCACGTCTGCGTACATGTACAGCCCGATGGACCTCCAGCTGGATCGATGTCGCCCGACGCTGCCTGAGCAGTCGACGTCATTGCTGCGGTCGGTCGCCTCTCCAAGAAGGTCATCGCATGCGCATTGGACTTCTAGCCCCGCCGTGGATTCCCGTCCCCTCGCCCGCCTACGGCGGTATCGAGCGGGTCGTCGCCCTGCAGGCTGCGGTCTGGCCGCCGCCCGCCACGACGTGACGCTTGTCGCCGCGCCGGGCTCGACCATTCCCGGAGTCCGGGTGGTCTCACCGTTCGACGCCCTACCGGCCCAGATCGGGATGGCGACCGACGAGTGGCGCCACGTGCTCGGGGGGCCGGACGCACTGGCCGACGTCGGCGCCGCACCTGCCCTTCGCCGGTGTTTGCTACAACGCGGTCGACGTCGAGGAGGTCCCCTTCCGCGCCAGCTCGGAGGGCTACCTGGCCTTCCTCGGTCGGATGGCGCCCGAGAAGGGCGCCGCTGAGGCGATCGCGCTGGCCCGCGACGCCGACCTGCCGCTGCTGATCGCCGCCAAGTGTCGCGAACCGGCCGAGCAGGCGTACTTCCAGCGCGAAATTGCGCCGCATCTCGGACCCGATGTGGTCTTCCTCGGCGAGCTCGGCCGCGAGGCAACTTACGACTTCCTCTCCCGGGCCGCAGCCATGCTCTTTCTGGCTTCCCGGCGTGAGCCGTTCAGCACGGTGCTCGTCGAGGCCATGGCCTGCGGCACGCCGGTGCTGGCCACCGACAAGGGCGCGGTCGCGGAGATCGTGCTCGACGGCGTCACTGGGTTCGTCCGGAATACCACCGCTGAGCTTGCCGCGGTGATCGGGCGGATCGGTGAGATCGATCGGGCAGCCTGCCGTAGCCACGTCGCCGAGCATTTCTCCACGGCGGTAATGGTGCGCAGTTACGCTAAGTTGCTCACCCCGATGCATGGCTTGCGGGTGCTGACGCCGGCGGCGCCGATGGTCTTCAGCGCACCCACGCTCTCAATCGGGCCGCTGGTGGCTCAGCACGACCTGCCGCGGATACCGGCGGCGTTCACGGCACGCCGAGCGGCCGGATGACCGCCGGTGAAGTGTCGGACTTCGACCGCCAGGACTTCGACGGCGTCGCGCCACAAGGAGTGCTCGCCGGGCCAGCACGGACCGCAGCCATCGGCCGGCCTGACGTGGTGGTGCACAGCCAGCCCGAGCGGCTGGCCCGCGGTTGCCTGCGTTCGCTGACCGACCTCGACGCGCTGAGCATCCCCGATGACCAGGACGGCTCACGGCGCCTGCTCGCCGCTGGCATCCCGTGGTTCGTCGCGTTGTTCGGTCGAGACGTGTTGATCTCCAGTTACCAAGCCCGCGCATTCCGACCCGAGCTGATGCTGGCCGCGCTGGCCGCGCGGCAGGGCCGGGTCAGCGACCCAGGCAACGAGGAGCAACCAGGCAAGATCTTGCACGAGGTCCGGTTCGGCGACCGGCCGTGGCTGGGTGAGGGCACCGCGGGCGGGGCCCGCCCGTACTACGGCAGTGCCGACTCGACCCCGCTGTTCCTGATCATGCTGGGCGAGGCGCTGCGCTGGGGCGCTCCCCGCGAGGCCCGCACCGAGCTGCTGCCTGCCGCTCGGGCGGCGCTGGGCTGGCTTCGCGGTCCCGGCGACCCGGACCGCGACGGCCTGATCGAGTACGCAGCCACTGGACCGCGGTCCCTGGTCAACCAGGGCTGGAAGGACTCCGAGAACGCCGTGCAGTTCGCCGACGGCCGGCTCGCCAAGCCGCCGATCGCGATCGTCGAGGTGCAGGGCTACGCCTACCGGGCGCGCCGGCCGGGACTGTGTCGCTGAATCCCGTGCTACCGAGGGGGTTGCACCGCATCGAGGTCTACGGAATCCCCTTCCCCGGCGGCCAGCTGTCCCTCGCGCATGACGGCGATGGCACCAAGGTGATCGAAGCGCCGCCCGGTCTGCGGGTTGAGGCGCAAGCCAGGCTTTTCGGCTGAAACATCGCTGTCGTCGGCAGGAAATTGGGGTTAACCCCAGGAATTCCAGAGGGAGGGCCCCTCGCAGTCCGGGTGCGCGCCCCATCGTTCGGCGTCGCCTCCTGCCGCATTCTTAGCACCCGGAGGGGCTGGCTTGTCAGCCCCACATGAGAAACATGGTGCGGCAGCGTGACTGCTGCGGATGAGGCGAGGTCATCGTGTCGGTGATATCGGTTCCGCAGGACTTCAACGAGGAGAAGCTCTACGTCGACCTTCGGTCGATCTTCGGGCGCTCGCTGTTCCTGAAGTGCGAGGGTTTCAACTTCGCCGGCTCGATCAAGCTGAAGGCCGCAACCGAGATGGTCGAGGCCGCCGAGCGGGACGGACTCCTGACGCCGGGAGTTTCGGTGCTGGTCGAGTCCTCGTCCGGGAACCTGGGCGTGGCATTGAGCATGATCGCGGCGAGCAAGGGCTACCGGTTCGTGTGCGTGACCGACTCCCGCTGCAACCTAGCATCCAGGCGGCTGATGGAAGCGTTGGGCAGCCAGGTGCACATCATCGTCGAGCCGGCTGATATCGGCGGCTTCCTCGGCGCACGCCTCGACTACGTCCGCGCGCTGTGCGCCTCCGACGATCGGTACGTGTGGCTTAACCAGTACACCAATCCGAACAGTTGGAAGGCGCACTACCGCACGACAGCGCCGGCGATCGCCAGCGAGTTCCCGCGGCTGGACGTGCTGTTCGTCGGGGCCGGCACCACCGGGACGCTGATGGGCTGCGCACGCTACTTCCGGGAGTGGCACCGGCCGGTGCGGATGGTCGCAGTAGACAGCGTCGGCTCGGTGACCTTCGGGGGTGCGCCGGGGCGCCGGATGATTCCCGGCCTGGGCACGAGCGTCCGCCCGGAGCTGCTCGACGAGTCCTATGTCGACGAGGTGGTATGGGTCGAGGAGGCGGACACCATCCGGGCCTGCCATCGCCTGGCTCGAAGCGGATTTTTGTTCGGCGGCTCCACCGGCACGGTGATCAGCGGCGCGATGGACTGGCTGGCCCAGCATGACGCACGGGAACTCACCGCGGTGGCCATCGCCCCGGACCTCGGTGAGCGCTACCTCGACACCATCTACCAGACCAACTGGCTACACGACCTTTACGGCGAGGACGTGCTCCGCTCCGACGAGCTGACCGCCGGTTCCCGGGCGGCCTGACCCCTACCAGCGACCCGTCGTCTGACGCCCCGGACCGGTAGGGCTAGCCCTACTTCGATTCGGGGGCCAGCTCTGCCGCCTCGGGGGCCCGCACCATCGCCGGTCAGGGACTCCGTTGCCAGGCTTTCCACCAGTACACGACCAGGGAAAACGGCCCTTGGTGGGCCCAAGGAGACATCATGACCGCCACCTTGCTGCCTTTCGAGCAACCCGCCACCGAGCTCCCGGAGCTTGTGTTGGTCGCGGAGCAGGCTCAGGGTCGGCGGACTCGCCGCGGTGAGCGCCTGGATCTTGTGTTCGAGGAGCGTTGCGACTGGATCCGCGAATACGGCCGGCCCGGTCAGCTCGCGGTCGACTCCCACGACCTGCGGCTGACCTACGACGAGCTCGACGCGCGTACCAATCAACTGGCCCGCTATCTGCGTCTGTGCGGCGCCAGCGCGGGTGATCGGATCGCGCTGCTGTTCGACCGGCCCATCGATGCCTACCTCGGCATGCTGGCGGTGCTGAAGATCAGCGCAGCGTACGTGCCGCTGGATGTGGATTCTGCCGCCGAGCGGCTGGCCTACACCGTTGCGGACGCTGAGGTGACGATAGTGCTGACCCGTTCCGGCCAGCGCGAGCGGGTCGAGGACATCAAGCCGCTGACCGCCCCAGACATCCAGCTGCTCTTCATCGACGATGCGGCCCCGCTGATCGCCGAGATGAACGAGTGCCGGTTGCTGCCCGTGGAGCGCGGTAGCCACAAAGATCAGCTGGCGTACATCAGCTACACCTCCGGCTCGACCGACCGCCCCGAGGGCGTGGCGATCGATCACCCGAGCATTTGCCACTTCGTCCGGATCGCCGCCGAGACCTACGACATCCGTCCCAGCGACCGGGTCTACCAGGGCTTGACGATCGCGTTCGGCTGCTCCGTCGAGGAGATCTGGGTGCCATGGGCAGCGGGCGCGACACTGGTCCCGAAACCGTCCGGCGCGAGCCTGCTGGGCCAGGACCTGATCACCCGCTGGCACAAGCCCGGCCGCCGGTTCCTCAACGTTTACGGGTCGGCCGAAGCCACCGTCACGGACCCCCAGCGCGCGCTGATCGAGC
>JAICSB010000089.1 GCA_025937115.1 Pseudonocardiaceae bacterium
ATGCTCTTCGCCTGGTCGGCGAGGTACTCGTAGACCGCGGTGCAGTCGCTGATCTTGTGTTCGCAGTCGCTGGTGCCGGTCGCAGTACGGTCCCAGGCGTGTGGAAGCGGCGTGACTTGGGAAAGTTCGTTGTACACGAACCACTTCGCGCTGTAGCTTTTGTTCAGACGGAAGGTCACCTGGTTCGGTGAGTCCGCGGTCACCGAGTCGATGTCGTCGGGAATCCCTCCCGGCACGTATACCGCCCAGTTTTTCTTCTCCGCCTTCATCATGTTGATCCAGAAGACGATGCCGTCCGCTGCCACCTTCGTATTGTCCGACCACGCGTAGTCGCGCAGCTTCACGGTCACTGTGCGATTGTCCTCCGAGAAGGCTGGATAGTCGGCGAGACTGAGTCTGTCGTTCAGTACTGGCTCGCCGTTGTCGCCGAACCAGTACAGGGGTCGGTACATGAGCTGTTGCAGATCTGCAACGGTGGTGACACTGAAGTATTCAATCGGCATGAACGGGAAAATGTAGTTCGGAGTGGTGTTCGCGGGTTCGGCGAAGGTGGCGATCCCGCCTTCCACTGGCCGGCCGGAGCTGGGTGTCGTTTGACTGGCACAGCCGGCCGCGATCAGTACGGTAATCGAGAAAAGAACCATCCAAGTCGACCTTCGTGCGCGGGAAAAGATGGGCCCTCGTGGCGGCATTGCACCCCTCCTCCTGGCCCGGCTACACAGCCGATGCTCACACTCGGTGACAAGGTTCCGTATCCTGACACCGAAACGGGACTGGCTGGGCAGGCGAGTATGACCGGCCCTGCAACTGGTCGAGCATGGCATCGCACTGCTGGCGACGCTGTCTGGGTCCGCAGGTCGACGAGATGGAACTCTACGGTTACTTTGCCTGGAAGCTAGCTATTCGCCACCAGCGTCCTACCGGAGCTGTCATGAGGCTGACCCGTACGTCCGACGTGTGGTGGAGGAACGCGGTCGTCTACTGCCTGGACGTCGAGACCTACCAGGACAGCGACGGCGATGGACACGGCGACTTCCGTGGCCTGATCCAGCGTATCGATCACCTGCACCGGCTCGGCGTGACCTGCGTATGGCTGATGCCGTATTACCCGTCGCCGGACCGCGACGACGGCTACGACATCACCGACTTCTATGGTGTCGACGCCAGGCTGGGCAGCCACGGCGACTTCGTCGAGTTCGTGCGCACCGCGCGCGACCGCGGCTTGCGGGTGATCGCCGACCTCGTGGTCAATCACACCTCCGACCAGCACCCGTGGTTCCAGAGCGCCCGCAGCAGTCCCGATTCGCCGTACCGCGACTGGTACGTCTGGGCCGACGAGCCACCCGCGGACGGCCCGCAGGGCATCGCGTTCCCGGACCAGGAGACCAGTGTCTGGACCTACGACGAGGTCGCCGGCCAGTACTACCTGCACCGGTTCTATAGGTTCCAGCCCGACCTCAACGTGGCCAACCCGCAGGTGCGCGATGAGATCGCGCGGACGATCGGCTTCTGGCTGCAGCTCGGACTGTCCGGGTTCCGGGTCGACGCCGTTCCGTTCCTGTTGGAGACCACCGGGCAGGACGACGCGGGGCAACTCCCGGACCCGCACGACTACCTCGCCGACCTACGGGCGTTTCTCGGCCGGCGCAGCGGTGAGGGCGTGCTGCTCGGCGAGGTCAACCTGACCTACCCGGAGACCATGACGTTCTTCGGCGCGGAGCGCGACGAGCTGACCATGTGCTTCGACTTCATCGGCATGCAGCGGATGTACCTGTCGCTGGCCCGCGGCAACGCCGAACCACTGGCCGAGGCGCTGCGCGACCGTCCGGACCCGCCCAAGGACGCGCACTGGGCGACATTCGTCCGCAACCACGACGAGCTGACCCTGGACAAGCTCACCGACACGCAGCGCCAGGAGGTATTCGAGGCATTCGGGCCGGACCCGGATATGCAGCTCTTCGGCCGCGGGCTGCGTCGGCGGCTGCCGACGATGCTCGGTGGCGACCGAGACCGTATCCGGATGGTGTACAGCCTGCTGTTCTCGCTGCCCGGCACACCGGTGCTGTTCTACGGCGAGGAGATCGGCATGGGGGAGGACCTTCGGGCGGACGGCCGGCTCGCGGTGCGCACGCCGATGCAATGGTCACCGGGACCGGGCGGCGGGTTTTCCACCGCCGAGGAATCCGAGCTGCCCGGTCCGATTCCGGAGGGCGAGTACGGGCCTGAGCACGTCAACGTCGCCGCCCAGGAGCGCGACCCGGAATCGATGCTGTCCTGGATGCGGTTGCTGATCGAGTCCTATCGAGCCTGCCCCGAGCTGGCCTGGGGACGCTCCCAGATGCTCGACGCCGGCGATGCCGCCGTGCTCGCGCACCGCTGCGACACCGAGGGCGGCACAGTCGTCGCGGTGCACAACTTTGGGGCGGACCCCACGAGCGCGGCGCTGAAGCTGACCGGGCTGGACGATTCCTACGTGCTGAGGGACGTGCTGGTCAACGGATCGAAACGGATCACGAAGGACGGTTCGGTGACGCTGAAGCTCAAGCGGTACGGCTGCCGCTGGCTGCGTGTCGAGCGCGACCAACGGTAACCGCAAGCTTCTCCCACCGGTAACAGCGTGGTGACGCGGCCAACCTGCGTGCAGTCGAGCCGACCAGAGATGATGCACGCGTGAACCTGACTGAACTGTCCACCAGCGAACTGGCCCGGCGCCGCGACGACTTGCGGGGCGAATATGAGGCGCTGCAGGCGCAGGGCTTGACGCTGGATCTGACCAGGGGCAAGCCGTCGGCCGAGCAGTTGGACCTGTCCGAGCCACTGCTGGAGCTGCCGGGGGCTGGCAAGCACGTGGCCAGCGATGGCGCTGACACCCGCAACTACGGAGGCCTGCGTGGGCTGGTGGAGCTGCGGGAAATCTTCAGCGAACTGCTTGGAGTTCCCGTCGAGCAGCTACTCGCGTTCGGTAACTCCAGCCTGGAGCTGATGCACGAGTGTCTGGTGCATGCCGTGCTGTTCGGCGTGCCCGGATCGGCGCAGCCGTGGGGGATGGGTACCGGGACTGCGTTGTTGTGCCCGGTGCCGGGCTATGACCGGCACTTCTCGCTGTGCGAGAAACTGCGCATCGAGATGATCACCGTGCCGATGAACGCGGCCGGTCCGGACATGGACGAGGTCGAGCGGCTGGTCGAAGTGGACGCCAGGATCAAGGGAATCTGGTGCGTGCCCAAGTACAGCAACCCGTCAGGCATCCGGTATGCCGAGCAGACCGTTGGTCGGTTGGCTCGGATGCGCACCGCCGCCCCCGATTTCCGGATTTTCTGGGACAACGCCTACGCCGTGCACCACCTGACCGAGGTCCGCCACGAGGTCGCCGACATCCTGCAACTCGCCAACGACGCTGGTCACGCTGATCGACCCTTCGTGTTCGGCTCCACATCGAAGATCACGCTGGCGGGCAGCGGGGTGGCCTTCTACGGTGCCTCCCCGGCCAACGTGGACTGGCTGACCGGGCACCTGGCCAAGCGCACCATCGGCCCCGACAAGGTCAACCAGCTACGGCACGCACTGTTTCTGGAAACCCCAGCCGGCGTGCATGCTCATATGGACCGCCATCGGGCGCTGCTCAAGCCGAAGTTCGATCTTGTTCAGCGCACACTCGCGGGCCAACTGGGCGACAGCGGGGTGGCGACCTGGACGGAACCCGAGGGCGGTTACTTCGTCACGCTCGACGTGCTGGAAGGTTGCGCCAGCCGAGTCGTGGAGCTCGCCGCTGACGCCGGCATCGCGCTGACCACCGCCGGCGCGCCGTTCCCGTACGGCAAGGACCCCGACGATCGGGTCATCCGGCTGGCACCGACCTACCCGCCGCTGTCGGAGCTGGCGCAGGCGCTGGACGGGCTGGTTCTGTGCATCAAGCTGGCCGCGGTCGAGCGCCTGCTCGACAGATCGGTCAGGGTGTGACTTCTGGGATCTCCGCGCCGCAGCGGGTGCACATGACGGGTGGGTCCTGATCGGCGAGCAGGCCGCATTCCGGGCAGACTCGAGGTAGCCAGCAGGCCGGGTCACCACCCTCGTCGACTGGTGGTTCGGGTCTGGGTTCGGTCACCGGGCTCCTCCAACACTTCGGTTTCTGACGGAGTGGCCGCTATACGTGGCGGCGTAGTCGCTCGACACGTCATAACCCAGACAGCAAGATCACGGTTTGTGTGCCTCCGGCGACAATATGTGTCGCCGGAGGCACACAAAGCGTGATCAACGACTTACATCCGTTCTGGTGCCGCGATACCAAGCAGGCTCAAACCCTGGCGCAACGTGCGGGCAGAGAGCTGGCACAGCGCGATGCGGTTGGTACGGACGCGTTCTGCCGCCGAGAGTACCGGGCAGGCTTCGTAGAAGTCGGTGAATGCCTTGGCCAGTTCGTAGAGATGACCGCACAGTCGATGCGGTTCGAGAACCCGGCCGACTTCGGCGAGGGTGTCGCCGAATGCGTCCACAGCGAGTACGAGAGCCCGTTCCGCAGGGTGCAGTGGCAGCGTGGGATCTACCTCGACGATCCTGTCGCCGGCTTTGCGGAGGATGGAGCGGATACGGGTGTGCGCGTATTGCAGATACACCCCGGTATTGCCGTTGAACGACACCATCCGCTCGACGTCGAAAACGTAGTCCTTGATGCGCGACGTGGACAGATCGGCGTACTTGACCGCGCCGATACCAGCCTGCTCCGCGATCCGGGTCAGTTCCTCATCGGTGAGCTCGTGGACCTTGTCGGCGATGGCAGCGCGCGCCCGATCAACGGCGCCGTCCAGTAGCTCCATGAGCTTGACGGTATCGCCGGAGCGGGTCTTGAACGGCCGCCCGTCGGGCCCCAACACAGCGCCGAACGTGACGTGGGCGGCGTCGATGCCGTCGGTGAGCCAACCGGCGCGGCGTGCTGCCTCGAAGATGAGCCGGAAGTGCAGGGCCTGCCGAGCGTCGACCACGTAGAGGATGCGGTCGGCCTTCAGATCGCGGACCCGGTACCGGATGGTGGCCAGATCGGTGGTGTCGTAGCCGTAGCCGCCGTCTTTCTTGCGCACCATCAGCGTGACCGGGTTGCCGTCGGGACCGACGACCTCGTCGGAGAACACGACGAGCGCGCCGTCGCTTTCCACCGCGATACCGGCGGTGGTCAGCTCGTCGACGACATCGGGCAGCAGGAAGTTGTAGAACGACTCGCCGTCGGAGTCCTCGGGTTCCAGGAGCACCCCGAGCCGGTGATAGATCTCGCGGAACGCGAATTCCGATTCGGCGACGATCTCCTTCCAGCGCGTGATGGTGTCCTCGTCGCCGGCCTGCAACGCGACCACGCGCGCTCTGGCCCGTTCGGCGAAGGCGGGGTCGGCATCGAACGCGGCGCGGGCGGCCCGGTAGAGGCTGTCGAGCGCGGAGACGGGGGAGGTGCCTTCGGTGAGCTCGTCATGGTGCCAGGTCGCGTCGGGGTGGTCATCGAGATATTGGATGAGCATCCCGAACTGGGTGCCCCAATCGCCGAGGTGGTTCTGCCGGATGACCTCGGCGCCGAGGAAACCGAGGACCCGGACCAGGCAGTCACCGATGATGGTGGTGCGCAGATGACCGACGTGCATCTCCTTGGCGACGTTCGGCCCGGAGTAGTCGACGACGGTCCGCCGGCCCTGTTCCGGACTGCCGACCCCCAGGCGCGGGCTGGCCAGCCGAGCGGCGACCTGTTGCCAGAGTGCGACATCCGTCAGGGTCAGATTGAGGAACCCCGGTCCGGACACGGTGACCTCAGCGACGGGTGTGCCGGTACCAGCGCGTAGCGCCTCCGACACGACGCCGGCCACCTCTGCGGGCCTGGTGCGGGCGCGTTTGGCGAGCGCGAGCGCGGCGTTGGACTGGAAATCGGCGTGCTCGGAGCGCCGGACGACCGGGTCGGCGCCGGCCAGCTCCGGCAGCGCCAGATCGATCGCGGCGCGGACGGCGCCCTCGACCTGGCCGATCAGCGAGCGCACCTCGTGCTCAGTCAACCGGGTGTCTCCGTTCCTGTAATGACCCGTGAGATGACTCTGTGATGAACCCGTCACGGCCCATTGTCCCAGGCCGTGCAGCGGGGCAACGTCCCCTGGTGCTGCTTTGCAGTGGCGACCGTCGTGCGCAGACGATACAAAGACACCGCCCGGCGGCTGCGGTACGCCGGGAGAACAACGCGGACCTACGGAGGTTGTGTGGACATCTGGCCTGGCTCGCCCTACCCGTTGGGCGCAACCTATGACGGCGGGGGCACCAATTTCTCGATCTTCTCCGAGGCCGCGCACCGGATCGAGCTGTGCATGTTCGATGATGCGGGCAAGGAGACGCGGATCGCGCTGCCCGAACGCGACGCGCTTGTCTGGCATGGTTATGTACCGCGGGTCAGTCCCGGCCAGCGCTACGGCTACCGGGTGCATGGTCCCTACGATCCGACGGCAGGTTTGCGATGCAACCCGAACAAGCTTCTGCTCGACCCGTATGCCAAGGCGATCGACGGCCGTATCGAGTGGAACGAGGCGCTGTTCGCCTACCGGTTCGGTGACCCGGACTCCTACAACGACGCCGACTCCGCGCCGTACGCGATGACCTCGGTCGTGGTCAACCCGTTTTTCGACTGGTCCGATGACCGGCCGCTACGGATTCCGTATCAGGAGACGGTGATCTACGAGGCGCACGTCAAGGGTATGACAATGCGCCATCCCAAGATCCCCGACGACGTCCGCGGCACTTACTCCGGCCTGGCCCACCCAGTCATGATCAAGCACCTCCGTGACCTCGGAGTGACCGCGGTGGAGCTGATGCCGGTGCATCAGTTCGTGCACGATTCCACACTCGTCGAGCGCGGGCTGTCCAACTACTGGGGTTACAACACCATCGGCTTTTTCGCCCCGCACAACGACTACGCCTGCTTCGGCACCCGGGGCCAGCAGGTGCAGGAATTCAAGGCCATGGTCCGCGCGCTGCACCGGGCCGGTATCGAGGTCATCCTCGATGTGGTCTACAACCACACCGCAGAGGGTAACCATCTCGGACCGACGCTGTCTTTTCGAGGTATCGACAACCCCGCCTACTATCGGCTGGTCGACGGTGACCTGAAACACTACTACGACACCACAGGCACCGGGAACAGCCTCAATGTTCGGCATCACGAGTCGCTGCGGCTGATCATGGATTCGCTGCGGTACTGGGTGCTCGACATGCATGTCGATGGGTTCCGCTTCGACCTTGCGGCCACCCTGGCCCGGGAGTTCCATGAGGTGGACCGACTGTCGGCGTTCTTCGATCTGGTGAATCAGGACCCGGTGGTCAGCCAGGTCAAACTGATCGCTGAACCGTGGGACGTCGGCGAGGGCGGATATCAGGTCGGTGGCTTCCCGCCGTTGTGGACGGAATGGAACGGTAAGTACCGCGATACTGTGCGCGATTTCTGGCGCGGCGAACCGGGGACGCTGGCCGAGTTCGCCTCCCGGTTCACCGGCTCATCGGATCTCTATGAAGCAGACGGCCGCCGCCCCATCGCCTCGATCAATTTTGTGACGGCGCACGACGGGTTCACGTTGAACGATCTGGTGTCCTACAACCACAAACACAATGATGAGAATGGCGAAGGTAATCGGGACGGTGAGAGTCACAATCGTTCGTGGAACTGCGGCGTCGAGGGTCCCACCGATGTCGGCAGGATTATCGCCTTGCGGGAACGTCAGAAACGTAACTTTCTGACCACTCTGTTGCTGTCCCAAGGCGTTCCGATGCTCGCGCACGGCGACGAGCTGGGCCGTACCCAAGAGGGCAACAACAACGTCTACTGCCAGGACAGCAAGATCAGCTGGGTGGACTGGGACGAGGCGCGACTGAACTCCGTCCTCACCGAGTTCACCGCCCAACTCGCCCAGCTGCGCGCTGATCACCCGGTGTTCCGTCGTCGCCGGTTCTTTCAGGGCCGCTCGATCCGCGGCTCCAACATCGAGGACATCGCCTGGCTGCGCCCGAACGGACAGCAGATGAGCGAGGAGGACTGGAACGTCCCGGCCCACAAGAGCGTCGCGATCTTCCTCAACGGTCGGGGCATCCCCGAAGTCGATGATCTCGGCGAGCGGATCATCGACGATTCGTTCCTGCTCCTCATCAATGCCCACCACCGGCAGATCACCTTCACGCTGCCCGATGCGGATTACGGTCGAAGCTGGGAGTTCGTGGTGGATACCACCGACCCGCTGCTGGCCAACGCCCGACGCAAGCAGCGTGACGCCGTACCTGGCGGCAAGTTACGGGTGCAGGCGCGGGCGATGATCGTGCTCCGCTGCCGATACTGAGTGCTGCTGCTTTACCATTGACTGTGGTTATAGCCATTGGGCGACGCCACCATGGCCCGAACAGGTACCTTGCCGATGTTGGCTGAAGCTGTATTCGCCGTCGGAGCACCGGGCGGTGGCACCGGCCGGTGCTGCGGCAGCCTGCTGGGGTCGGTGGACGCAGTTGCCGTTGCTGTTGCGGTAATAGTCCGCGTCGCACGAAGCGCTTTGTTGCGCTGATCCGGCAGCCGGGGGAGCGACTGCCGCGATACGGGGCGCAGATACCTGAGGCGGCGGTGGCGGCAGCGCTGCGGGAGATGCCGCCGGTGCCGGGGCGGCCACAACAGCAGGTGCGGTCGTTAGCAGAGTTGGACCCGGCAACGGTGCTGCAGAACTGCTGCTCACCTGAGACTGCGGATCGGAAGATTGCGTCACCGTCCCGTTCTGGCATCCTGCAATCGAGGCGCTACCGATGAAAAGTACGCTGATTGTTACCAGGGAGGCGAGTACGCTCCGAGCGTCGAAGCGCGAGCCGGTCGGCGACATGTCATCTCTTTCGTAGGTCCCCGCGACGTCGGTGTGCGCGGTCTGCTCATTGTTCGCCGAACTAACTACCGGCGTTACAGATGTAACATTGAGTGCCACACCTACGATAGAATCCAGTGCGCCAGACTAGACGGAAAACCGTTTCAGGCGCAGCAGGGTCGATCGATTTCAGGCCGACAGTCGGAGCCCTCGCCGCTAGCGACGCCACGCCCGCCACGTTCCAGGCGTACCCGGTGCACGCGCAGAGTGGCCCGTTGGCAGAATGGCGGGCGTGTGCGCAAGATCGTTTGTAGAGCACCTGTCCGGTTTGAGCGAAGTGTCGCTGATCGCGTTGCTGCAAGCACGTCCGGACGTCCTGGTGCAGCCGGTGCCGCGTGGTTTCAGTCAGCTCGCGCAGCGGCTGGGTGGTGTCGAGTCGCTCACCGCCGCGTTGCGGAGCGCGAACCGGGACATGGTGATGGCGGGGCAGGCCACCGTCGTCCTTGGCGCCTCGGCCACAGTGCCGGCTCTCGCGCGGCTGCTGAATGCCCCAGAGCAGGCCGTGCGGGCCGGCGTAGCCCAACTGTGCGGGCTGGGGCTGGCCTGGGACAGCTCTGGGATCCTGTGCCTGCCGGAACGACTGGAGGCGCACTGGTTGGCCGAGATCGGCGGCGGCCGGCCGGTGGAGAAGATCGCGGGATCGGTCCTCGCGGAGAACCTGCGCGCGGCCCTCGGCGCGTTCGGTGCGGCGACCGATGGGCTGCGTAAGCCTGAACTGACAGCGCAACTGTCCGCGTTCATGACGGATTTACCCTTGCTGAGCAAGGTGATCGCTGGGCTGCCGAAACCGGTTAAGGACCGGCTCAGCGAGTTCCGACGCGGCTATCACGACTACCACTCCGGATTCGTCCGTTCCCAGCCGGGTGACCCGACCAAGCTGCTCCTCGCGGCCGGCCTGCTGCTGCCGGTCAACTATGCGCTTGAGCTGCCCAGGGAGGTAGCGGTCGCCGCGTGGCTAGCCGAACGCGAACTCACGATGACAGGACGGCCATCTTTTCCGTTGGCCGGTGCCGACGATG
>JAICSB010000064.1 GCA_025937115.1 Pseudonocardiaceae bacterium
GCCCATACCGACCCGGCCTCCGAACCCCCACAACCATCACTGACCGTCACAACCATCACTGATGGTGACAGTCAACGAGACCGCGGCCCGCCGACCAACCCGCCACGCCGGGACCAAACCCACTTACTACAGCGAGGAGCCTCTTGCGGATGGGTCTTAGCCACGGTTGACTTTCCTGTCTGGTTGCGTTTCTACATGAAACCGGCGCCGCCGAAGGACACGTGCCCGCCTTGCCCGGTCGGGAGCTGTGGCCCCTGCAATTCCAGCGAAACGAGCGACCATTGTTGGTTGGTGGGGACGTCAAGGCCCACGGTTTTCAGCCAGGCCGCGCCAGCGTCGGGATACCAGCCGCCGAATACGGTCCCGAGTCCCGTGTTCTCGACGTGGGTTTGTTCGGAGAACGCGCCAGCGGTAGCCGTTTTGTATTGCGGAATGGTAAACACGGTCAGGAAATCAGTATTGATCATCACGATTCCGGCGTTCGCTGTACCAGTGGTGATGTTGCTCGACGGGAGGCTGGCCGATGGGTTGCTATCCGAACTAGCGGCACCGGTATTGTTCACACCAGTGAACCGGTACACCGTGAAACCCCAGTTTGTGGAATTGTTGGGGCTGATCGTACGGGACATCGTGAACGTTTGCGGGGTCGTTATTTTCACGTAGTGCAGGTCAACGCTGTTGAGGTTCGGCAGGTTGACACCGGAACTGGTTTTGAATGTGTAGCTCAGGCCCCCGCCGGTCGGCAAGGACATGACCTGCGTGCTACTACCAGAACACCCCATGATCACGAGGTGATCGTTGGCCGCGACGGTGACGCTCACAGTGTCCGGTGTGGTGGCCGCAGCGAAGTGATTAGCCGACTCATACACGGCGGCCAGTGCTAACGCCACAGTTCACCCCGCTTTCCTCACTTCGGTGATATCTCAGCTGTTTACGACTACGACACAACTACGACCTGGACGTCCTTATCCTCGTCGTCCTCGTCCGGGTCGGTGTCGGTGTCGGTTTCGTTGGCGTCCGGGTTATCGAGGCCATCATCATTCGGGTCCTCGTCCCGACCGAATAGAGGCTCTTTTTCCGGCTTTTTCTCGTCGTCGTCTTTGTCGTCGGTAGCGGCGCCGCGCTGGGTGACGGTAGGTGCGCCCCGTTGCACCTCAGCGGCCCTGAACTGTGCACGACTGGCCATGGCATTCGCCTGGCGGGTGGTCCCGGCGGGCATCGCGGTGCGGGCAGCGACCGCCGGGTTAACGCGATTTGTTGACCACTGAATCATTATTCGCTCACTCCTTCGATCTTTCGGTTAACGGTTGTTGCGCGCTGGTGGCCCTGCCGGGGAAAGGAGGAAAGCCCGGCAGGGAACCACCGCGCTGCACACACGGGAAGGCTTCCAGGCTTCCCGTGGGAGTCTTCACCAATTGCGCTCACCATCGCGGTAACAATTCATTTCTGAAACAAACGGCGTGCGCTGGTAGCAATGGTGGAGTCGGGTCCTGGCTGGTCGCGCCGTGGCGAATCTGGACGGTGGCCTCGCCTTCGGTGATCGTTTGCCCGCAGATCCCGCAGACTTCCTCGCTTATTGTCCGCGCTGGTGGGTCCGGGATAGGTGACGAATTCCCAGCCCGAGACGCACCGCGCTTCGCCCCGGCCGAGGAGAAAGGACGGAGGAAAATCCCCCGCCGGGGAAGTCGCATTATTGCCATGGGTCCACCACGAATCCCCACTTTAAAATTTGGTCACTCGTGGCCAACACTAACGCCCTATTTTCCCGCAAAATAGCCATACAATGGTCCATGGCTTGGCGCAAAATAAACACATCACTAATCTTGGCGAGCTCCCGATGGTCGGCTTTCAACCCGGTCGGCCCATACGGAAACGCGTCCCGTCTAAACGTCCCAATCCACAATTCAGGCGCCATAAGCACTATGGCGTTCTGCAACTTGGTGCCTTTGACGTGGACACACTCGCCCGAATTATCGTCAGCGATCCGCGCGGATTGGACCTCTAGTCCCAGGGCTCGCGCTGTTACGGCGTGCGCACTCTCATGCTCAGCTGCTTCTCTTTTTCTGTTCTTGCGGAGCTGGTCGCGCCTGGCGTCGAGGGGTGTGACCAGCTCGCCGGTGCCGAGAACATTGCTACTTAGCAGAGAATCGCGCAGATTGTTCCCTAGCAGCGGCAGCCATTCGCGCACGACCGATCTGGCCTGCGCAGGCAGCGTGTAGAACACTTCCCAGGCCGCCCGTTCCGATGGTGAAATCATGCTTTCCTTTGGTGGCTGTGCCGGTAGGTGTTGACGCTTTTCTGGTCGAGAACCCATCGGCCGCCGGTTCGGTGGCTGGTGATCCGACCGGACTGGGCGAGTTGCTGGACCCTTCGATTGCCGATCCCGAGGTGTTCGCTGGCTTCCTCGACGGTCAGTGTGGCGCGGTCCGGGTCGGGAAGCTCATAACGAATTTCGTTGTTGCGTTCCCGCAGCTCCACGGTGGCTTGCCAAGCGTCACCAGCGAAATGAATGGCACGTAACGCCTCGGCGACATCGGTACCGTGCAGCCATTGTGCGGCGCGCATTGCCGCGATGGCCGCCGGGGTCCGGAGCCAGCGGGACAGCAGATAGGCGGCTTGGCCGGTGATAACCGCGGCCGGTCCCGGAACGAACCCGCTAGAGCTGTTCATCACAGTGGTGGCCCGGTTCACCATCCCCGGTGTTGCGCTGCTGGCGCATCCATTCGTCTATGTCGGTGGTGTCAGCTCCGGCCGCGCGCATCCGCAGTAGCTCCACCCAATCAATGTCATCACGGGTGCACGCCGCGAGGTAATCGAGCGCAGCGTCCATGGCTCTAGATCTGAACCGCGCCCCCGGCGGATGGTCCGCGCGGGGGCATTTCATTCGGGTGGTGGTCTCTTCGTATGCGGCAGCCCTCGATAGGCCGTCAGCGTCGCTCTCAGCGCCCGTTGTGCGTGCTTCCATGGTGGTCTTGCTGGCGCTGGTCATGAGTCGCTGCGCTGGATGCCGTGGTCGTTGCCGGGGTCGGCAGCTTTCAGCCGGGCCGGTGTCGGTGGTGGCCGGTATGCGCCGGTCGTCCAGCGCCTTGAGGTCGGATCTGCTGAGCACGTAGTCGGTGAGGTCGATCGGCTTCCACGAGTCGCGCGGGTTATCGGTGGCCTGTTCCGGCATCTTGCCGCGTTTCCATCCCACCAGCGGCACCACCAGCGGCTTGAGGATTGCAGCGGGGGCAGATAAGTGGATCTTCGGCGGGGTGCGGCGTGGCCCTGCCAGAGCTGTTCGGCTTGGGGTGTTCGTTAACACTCACACCCAAATCCCGAACAGCTCTGTCAGTCTTGGGCGGCGTCGAGCTGTTCGGACTGTTCGACGACTGTTCGGAACAGCTCTGACCTGGGGTGTCGTCGTGGTCGTTGGTGACGCCCGAACAGGTGAAGTTGATCTCTGATTGATCATCTTTGACGCCGACTGTTCGTGATCTTGTCGAACAGCTTTTTCTGATCTTGATAGCGTCCGCCAGCACAGCCGCAGTGGTCCGGATCCCATCCGCCGTGAGGGCACGTTGCGCTGTCGGTCGACCGGCCTCCAGCGGCACGTTGAGACGGTCCAAATGACCCACCAGCACAGTGATCTCGGGACGGTCAGCGGCGCTGTCCAAGCGCACGAACCGCAGCGGATCGAGGTAGCGCACCAACTCGATCTGCTGCGGGTGATGGTTGCTGCGCTGGAAATCCAACCGCAACGTGAGCCGATCCTCACCCTGCATGCTCACCAGCCACGCCGTGTCCAGATCGTCACCCTTAGCCGAGCTGCCGCGCTGCCCCAAAGTGGGATCTTTACCCGCGTTATCGAGGCGCAGCACCGCGATACCGAGCGCTTTGATCGGTGCGAGCGTGTGCCGGTAAAGATTGCGGAAGGTGTCCGCGTCGTTTTCCTTGCCGGTGACCACTCGGCTGGTCGTGTCCAATACGACTAACTCCGGCTGGTGGCGCTCGATCAGCGCCAGCAGATGCACTCCGCCCGCAACGGAGTCGAGTCCGGGTATCGACGGGAACGAGTAATAAAAGAGGTCGGTGAGGTCGCCCGGACCGTAACCGGCGTCGTGCAGTCGTTGCCGGATGTCGTCTCGAGAGTTCTCGATGTCGACATAAAGCACCCGCACCGGCCGCCCGTGCGGATTGGGGCGACCGAGTAGGGACCGGCCAGTGACCAGCGAGGCCACCATCACCAGCGTCAGCAGAGACTTCTTGTGCTTCTTCGGCGCATAGATGGCGTGCAGCCGACCGCGCTCGATGACGCCGGGTACCAGCCAGTCCGGTTCAGCAGACGTGGTGGCCCACAGCTCATGCCAGTCGATCGGCTGGTACAGATCGGCGATCCCAGCGGCACCGACCGCCACCGGGGCTGGTGACTCCGGTGGTTGTTCATCGGCGCTCACCGGTGGCACATCCGCGTAGTCAGCGATGCCTAGGGAGTCCGCCCACGCCACCACCTCGCCGGTTTCGTCGCGGATGTTGCCAGCCGGATCGGTGTAGGTGAACCGCTCGATGCTGCTCACGCGACGTCCCGCCGCTGGCATGGGCAGCGCTGGCAGCGCCACGCCCGGCGGGCGGATTCCGGGATCTGCCACGACCCATACAGGCCGTGGGCGCGTAGGTGCGCGGCAGCTCGTTCGACCGCACGTAGCTCGCTGGCGGTCAACTCGTGGTCGCCGGTCCGCTGCTGGTCGGCGGCGTCGAAGATCCGGTTGATGCGGTGCCGGTGGCGGTCGGCCCACGGGACGTCACCACAACGGCGGCTATGATCGGCCTGACCGCTCTCTAGGTCGTTAGCGGCGGCCCGGTTTCCCTCACCGGGCCGCCCGTCATTTTCGGTCATTTCGCCTTTCGGCGGTTTCGGCTACCGCTCCCTTGTTGTGTTGGTTGTTACGCGGCGGGTTGCACAGAGATCCGGTTCACGCTGCTGTGTCTCCCGGATCGCTGCGGGCGCTGCCCGGCAGTTTTCGTCGCAACGTCGACGTGGCGACATGGGAGGTGACCCCTCCGCCGTCGGCCTTGCGGGCGGCGCGGGCCTTTGAAGACCTAAGGGCCAGCCGTTGCATGTGGGTTCGCAGCGCGGCCTGGGTTCGCCGGGCTCGTTCCTGGGGCGACAATGTGCCGTCAGGATCGACTTCCCGCTCGAAACGGGCCAGGAGTCCGGCGTGGCCGCGTGCGGCGGTCGGTGCGGGGTCTTCACGACTCCAGCGGCTATTGGCAGCAATCTGGGCGCGGAGTTTGCGCTGTGCGGGGGTGAGTGCCGTCTGGGCGTGCCTCTCCGGCGCATCCCCGACGGGGGAGCGCGCGGAGAGGGTTTAGGCGGGATAGCCCTCTACCGGTCCCGTCGGCGCCACGGAGGCGCCGAATACTCAGCTTGTGATTCGCACCGTAGCATGCCGCCCGTGACCCAACGACCTAAGCGTCGTAAGGAGCTGCGGCGGAAGTACGCAGTGCTCGTGCGGATGCTCTGCGGGCGCTGTGACCGCGTGGTGGGTGAGTGCTATGGATCCGACGCCTCGACACTGTGCACCTGGGATGACTCCAGCGACGTGCCCGTCGGGTCGGCGCTGTGGCATCTGCTGGGGGGAGACGGTCGCGTGGCACGCTGGCGCTGTCCCTGCGGTGCCGACTACCCGGTCAGCGGCAACAAACTCGCCGCTGCGTTCGCCACGGCGGCGATGCGGCCGACCAAACGTGATCGAGTGATCCGGCTACCAGTCGCGCTAGAAGTCGCCCAGTCCCAGCCGCCGGGCTTCCTCGGCGGCGCGCTCGGATGCCGTGGCGCGGGTGTATCTGTCGATCATGTCGCGGCGGGTCCAGCCCGCTACCGCCATCAGCCCGCCTTCGGAACCCTCGGCTGAGAGCCATCGTTGCGCGGCGGTGTGTCGGGTGACGTGCGGGTGGAAGTCGGCGATACCGGCCAACTCGGCGCGGTACTTCAGCGCGGCATACAGCCCGTCGTAACTCAGGTTCTTGCCCCGGTCGCCCAACCACAGTGCCGGAGTGTCGGCAAGCCGGTGGGCGCGCCGCAGCCGCAGATACCGGTCAATGGCACGGCTGGTCTGCGCCCCGAAGGGCACCGGGCGGCCCTTGCCGCCCTTGCCGCGCCGCACGATGGCCAGACCGCGAATCAGATCCACGTCGCCGGTACCCATCGCTACCACCTCACCGGCACGCACGATGGCCTCCAGCATGAACCGCACGATGGCCTCGTCGCGGCGGTCCCGGAACTCCCTCCCGCTGCACGCCTTGACCAGCGCGCGGCACTCGTCGTCGGTGAGCCGCGGCACGACCTTCTGGTCTAGCTTCGGCGGTTTGAGTCCGAGCAGCTCATCGCGGACGGTTTCGCCCTCGTCTGTGCACCACGCGGAGAACCGGCGCACCGCCAGCTGCCGGGATCGTGCGGTGGCAGCCTCGGCACCGGAGTCCAGCATCCCGACCACGAACGCGTTAACGCTGGCCCGGTCCAGCACCGCGGGGACACCCTGCGCGGTGCACCACTCCAGGAACAGCCGCACGCCAGCGGTGTAGTTCTTCACCGTCTGCGGGCTCTTGCGCTCAGCGCGCAGGTGCACCGTCCAGGAGGCCAGCAGCGCCGCCAGGTCGGGTATCACGGGGGTAGCTGGCATGCCTGATATCTTGACTAGCTGCGGCATGCTTGTCTAGTCGGGACCTCAAATCAGGTGAAATACCTGGTCACAGCACCTACAGTGGGATTCGGCTCAGTCCAGGTACTCGCGCAGTCCCTGGGAACGCGAGGGGTGGCGCAGCTTGGCCATCGCCGTGTACTCGATCTGCCGGATCCGTTCCCGGGTAACCCCATAGACGTGGCCGATCTGCTCCAGGGTGCGCGGCTGGCCGTCGAGGCCGAAGCGCAGCCGGATGATGCCAGCTTCCCGCTCGGACAGCGTGGCCAGCACCGAGCGGAGGTCGTCCTGAAGCAGCGTGAACGACACCGCGTCCACCGCGACCACGGCTTCGGAGTCCTCGATGAACTCACCGAGCCGAGAATCACCCTGCTCTCCGATGGTCTGGTCCAGCGAGATGGGTTCCCGGGCGTACCGCTGGAGCTCCAACACCCTCTCCGGGGCGATGTCCATCTCCTTGGCCAACTCCTCTGAAGTGGGCTCGCGACCCAGCCCCAGGAGCAGCTCGCGCCTCAGCCGGCCCAGTGTGTTGATCACTTCGACCATGTGCACCGGAATTCGGATGGTGCGGACCTGGTCGGCCATCGCCCGGCTAATCGCCTGCCGGATCCACCACGTGGCGTAGGTGGAGAACTTGTAACCCTTGGTGTAGTCGAACTTCACCACCGCACGGATCAAGCCCACGTTGCCTTCCTGAATCAGATCCAGGAATGGCATGCCCCGGCCGGTGTAGCGCTTGGCCAGCGACACGACCAAGCGCAGGTTGGCCGCCAGCAGGTGGTCCTTCGCGCGCTCACCGTCGCGCATAATCCAGCGCAGATCCCGGCGCAGCTGCGGGGTGAGCCGTTCGGTGACGTCCTCGGCCCGACGTATCCGCTCGCCGGCGTACAGCCCAGCCTCGATCTGGGTGGCAAGCCCCACCTCCTGCTCAGCGTTGAGCAGCGCCACCTTGCCGATCTGCTTGAGATACGCCCGCACCGGGTCGACCGAGGTGGTGAGCTCGGCGTCCTTGCGGGCTTGGCGCAGCGCCCCGGACTCCTCCTCGTCCCAGACGAAATCTCCGACCGGCACTTCCGGCACATTCCCGGGCGCCTTGGTCACTCGGCTGCCTTCGCGGGATGCGGCGGCGACGCGCAACATCCTCACCTCCTCGACCCTGTCTCGGCGACGCCGAGATCTCTGGTCGCAACCTCACTCAGCGCGAGATGCAGGAGGTAAAACTGCAGCCTTCTTGAGGACCCGGTTGCCACCTGGGTACCTCTCGACTGTACGGGAAGTGGACACTTCGGGCTGACCTGATTATGCAAAGAAATAGTTGGAGGGGTGGCGGCGAGGGGGCCACCCCTCCATTGCCGACGGCTTTGCACGCGATCACGGGATCACGCGATCACGTGGCGGCACAGCGCGACTGGAGGAGTAGTCGCCTGCCCCAGTACCGCCTGAGCGCTGCCGCCAGCTCTCGGCGGTGCCGTCCCCTAGCCGACGGCACCGCCCGTGCTCACTAGCTCAACTCAGCTGAGTTGATTCAGCAGCTGCCGCCGTCAGCGCTGCCACCGTTGCCGCCAGTGGCGTCACCCGCGCTGGCGATACCAGTGCCCAGGATGCCAATGCCGCTCAGCAGGTTGATTCCCAGGCCACCCTGGGCGTTGCCGCCGTTGCCGCCGGTGCCGCCGTCGCCGGCCTCGCACCCATGCGCGCTGAACATGGACATCACGGTACGCGCAGGGAGCAGCTCAACGTGCTGTCCGTCGATCTCAACAAAGCTCAATGCGTCAGACATACGAATCCTCCTAGAGAGTGACCTCAGTGGGCCCCGAACAGAACACCTCGCCGAACTCATTGCCGATTCGGCTAATACCACCATGGTGGTGAGTAGAGCGACTGACAATATGCATTCGCACCTAATCTTGCGCACCGCGCCACTTAGCCGTGACGCCGTTTTTTCACTACTTTGTCAGCGACGAACCGCTACCGAGGCCCCGGCAAAATCAGTACCTACCGCCTGGCATTGCCCTGCCCCCATTTGAGCCGCAATGGTGCTGGTCAGCGCGCATGGCGAGGATGAGCCTAGGTACGCCGACGCCGACGCGGCGCGGCGCGGACAGCGTTTCCGGTGAGCCCGCTCTTGCTGACGGAAGCTTCCACGTGCTCCCGTGGAGAAGAAGCCGGTGGTGTGCTACGTGGAATCAACGGCGAGGACTACCTAGCGCCCGAGGGATTCGGTTACAGAGCGGTTAACGATAATAACGCAACGCTGCCGCTGTGACGGACACGTTCATCGCGAACGTGCCACCGTCGGACTACCTAGCGGCCGCACCCGTACCGTATTCGGTAACCGGGAGCCGGCCCGGCACGATGGACGCGTGAAGCTTCTGCTGACGGCCGATACGCACGTCCCGCAGCGGGCCCGGGGCCTGCCCGAGCAGCTGTGGCGGGCCGTCGACGAGGCGGACGTCGTGGTGCACGCCGGCGACTGGGTGTGTGTCGAACTGCTCGATGCGTTGCTGGCTCGATCCGACCGGTTGATCGGGGTGGTCGGCAACAACGACGGGCCAGCCTTATGCGCACGATTACCGGAGGTGGCAACCGTCGAACTGATCGGGGTACGGCTGGTCGTCGTTCATGAGACTGGATCGGCGCGCGGCCGGGAGCAGCGGTGCGCCGCCCGTTTCCCCGATGCCGACGTGGTGGTCTTCGGGCATAGTCACATCCCGTGGGACACGGTAACTCCCACCGGCCTGCGGTTGCTGAACCCTGGTTCCCCGACCGATCGGCGCCACCAGCCGACCTGCAGTTGGATGACCGCCGAGATCATCGGCGGGCGACTCGGCCGGGTGCAGTTGCACCGACCGTCAGTGGTCACTCGGTGAGGTCGGCCAGCAGCAGACCACTGCGGGGCTTCGGAGTGAAATAGGTGCTCTTGCGAGGCATCCGTCGGCCTTGCTGGTGCACCGCTAGCACGTCGGCGAACGGCACCGGGGCCAGCTGCAACACGGCGTCGACCTGCGGGCCCGCCGGATGGCCCGCTGGCAGGGCCCGCACGTGGGGGCCGGCCGGGTCGATACCCAGCGCGTCGGCGATGAGTAACCGCTCGACCAGCCCATGGTCAATCCTGGGAAGCGGTTCATCAGGTTCGGGTCCGGGCAATGTGACGAGCAGATCGGCGCCGGATGCGCGGGTCACCACCCTGCCAGGGCACCCCGGTGGATCGAGCTGCCTGCCCTGCCGCACCGCCACCCCAGCCCGCGACCAGGCGGCAGCCAGATCACCGGAGGTCAGTCCAGTACTGACCAGCGCCCGGTGGATCGCGCCGATCCGCAGCGCCGGGCCACCGGTCACCAACGAGAGCAGGCTGGACCGATCGCTGACAGCCGCCGCGGCCACCCGATGATTCCCATCAGCAACCAGGAGCGGACTGCCGGCCACGGTGGCGAGCACCGCGTCCTGACCGACTCCAGAACCCAACAGCCACAATCTGTGCGTCCGACCGTCGGAATCGATGATCGACACCACCGGCGCCCCCAGGCCGTCGATGCTGTTCAGCACGGCGGCGGTCAACTGCTCACCGTTGCTAACGGGCACGAGCATCGCTGCGCTGGTGGCGCAGCCGAGGCCGGCGAGTACCGCGGCGCGTTCGACCACTACCTGCGGGTAAACCTCCTCGCTGTGCCGTACCCAAGACCTCCCGTGCACATCCACCGCGGCCGAATCGACCAGACATAACAGGCCGACCGCCACTCCGTCCGGGCCGTCCACCCGATAGGGCGCCACCACGTCAACCACCTGGCGATACGCGCTCGCCCGCAGCCGGTTCAGGGCTTGGCGGGCGGCTGGCAACGCATCGACCAACGACAGTCCCTGCGCCAACGCCTGGGGCGTGCGATTCGGGTGCTGAACGGCCAGCAATGTGTCACGACCGCCGTGCGGCCCGGCCAGTGCGGCCACCACTTCGCTGGCGTCGGCGAACTCATCGACGTCAGGACCCGGCACGCGGTCGGTGAGCACCCAGCCGCGCCCGATGGCCCGCACCCACCGTGTCATCGCTCTCGCGCGCCGCTGGTCGGCCTGGTCAGAGCCCGGCGACGGCGGCGACCGCGAGGCCGATGACGAGTAGGGGGCCGGCGACTCGCAGGTGCACAAACGCCAGTGCGGCGAACCACAGTGGCCACACCGGCACCGGACGTGGCGGTTGCTCAGGTCGCGCCTGGCGAAACCACGACCACACCGTGACCAGCCGGTAGACCCCGCCAAGCGCCAGCAATGCCGGCCACGGCAGCGCACCGACTAGCACGCAGATCACGATGAGCAGGTAGAAACTGACCATCAGACCCAGCGTCGCGACCCGGGCCCGCCGCTCGCCGAGCATCACCGGCAGCGTGCGGAGTCCCAGCGGCTCGTCGTAGGGAATCTTGTCGGTGTGCTTGCCCATCAGCACCGACGTGCACAGCAGCGCATAGGGCAGCGACGC